>CAZDQR010000370.1:0-3037 GCA_964507315.1 uncultured Roseivirgaceae bacterium | reverse complement strand
TATGCAATTTACAAAGATTATATTATGTAGCTAAGTGATTATCTCTATACTTTTTAATCATTAAATAATAATGTGAATATTGAAGTTAACAAAAATATTTGAATGCAAAAGCAATTACACCATTAAATATGGTCTTTGTGGTAGAATGGAATTCGAAAAAAAATCAACACTTATTTTTTGATCTTGTTTGCACTATTTGGTATCAATTTTTGTTTGAGGTAAATTGGGGTTTCAACCCCATGATTTTTTAATAAAAAAACACATGAAATCTCCTACCAAGCTTTGTTCTTTAGATGAACTTACAGATAGACAACCAGTCCATTTCCTATTAAAATCACTTGACCTTGTTGCCATAAAATATGATGATACTGTTTCGGTACTTTATGGCAGGTGCCTACACCGAGGCGCCCTTATGGCTGATGGGCATGTAGATGGAGACAATCTAATTTGTGGCGTGCATGGTTGGGATTACCGTATTGATACAGGTGTTAGCGAGTATAATAATGCAGAAGTTCTGCAGAAATTTAAAGTGGAAATTAAAGAAGGGATTGTATATGTTGACGAAGAAGAGATTAGTGATTATTTAACAGAGAACCCACAGCCTTTTAATCGAGATTCATACTTAGGTGCCTATGCTGATACGCGCCCTGAAGAAACCGAACCTTTTACGGGTTATATAAAAGAACTAGCTACCAATGGACTTAAAAATTATGGCCATCATGGCCCTTCGGCCTCTATGGGTGTTGATAGAACCACCTTGCCTAAATGGGAATATATTCAGTTTTTGCCAGCACAGTTAGCTAGTCGGCCATTGCTTGATGAGGAAAAAGTTGCCACCAAAGTGGTTATTGGCCCCAATGCCAAAAAACCATTGGAATTAGATATTCCGGTCTTCGTTTCGGATATGAGTTTTGGAGCCCTTTCAAGAGAAGCTAAAATCTCTTTGGCGAAAGGAGCAGAAATGGCAGGTACAGGTATTTGTAGTGGCGAAGGAGGGATGCTACCACAAGAACAAGAGAGTAACTCCAGGTATTTTTATGAACTAGCCTCGGGTAAATTCGGCTTTAGTTGGGATAAAGTAAAAAAAGCACAAGCCTTTCATTTTAAAGGTGGCCAAGGAGCCAAAACAGGCACGGGAGGGCACCTGCCTGGTGCTAAAGTAACCAAAGAAATTGCTGAAGTACGTGGGTTAAAACAAGGTGAAACCGCTATATCTCCTGCTGCTTTCCCAGATATGTTTACTGCTGCCGATTTTAAGAAGTTTGCCAATGAAGTGCGAGTAAAAACGGGAGGTATTCCAATTGGCTTTAAAATAGCCGCCAGCCATATTGAAGCTGATATCGATTTTGCCTTAGATGTAGGAGTTGACTATATTATTTTGGATGGCCGAGGAGGTGGAACAGGCTCTGCCCCAACTATTTTACGCGATAATATTAATGTGCCTACCATACCAGCTTTAGCCAGAGCCCGTAAACATTTAGATAAAGTAAATGCAAAAGGCGTTACGCTTGTTATCACAGGAGGATTACGTGTGGCCGAAGATTTTGCCAAAGCTATGATGCTCGGAGCTGATGCTATTGCGGTATCGAACTCGGCCTTGCAAGCCATTGGTTGTTTAGGCATGCGAGCTTGCAGCACCAATAATTGCCCCGTGGGCATTGCCACACAAAAAGAAAGCTTACGAGAACGATTAATTATCCAATCTTCGGCAAAGCAGCTAGCCAATTATTTTACGGCTAGTAACGACTTAATAAAAGTGATTGCCAGAGCATGTGGTCATAATGATATTGCTAAGTTTAACTTTAACGATTTAAGCACGCTCGATTTTGAAATGCACAAGCTAACAGGTATTAATTATGCAGGAGTAAACTAATTTGGAGCAAGCATTGTTATTCGTTTTTAAAACCTAGACTAACAAACCTTATGCAGTGGTATCTACCGATGACAATTGTACCCGGAATTGGACTGATTATACTTTCAACATCCAATTTAATGCTCAACCTAAATGCAGAGATTTCTCAGTTAAAACATGAAGGGGAGCATGTTAAAAATATTATCTTACTAAAACTTGACCAACTTAAACGTTTAAGCTGGTCCATTGTTTTTCAGTACTTAGGTGTTATTTTATTCTTATTTTCAGGCTTGCTAATGTCTATGTTTACGCAAGTGGAATCTTTAGCAAAAGGCCTATTGGTGGCAGGTGTTTTTGTGGTAAGTATTTCTATCTTTTTACTCCTCATTTATTCAATTAAGGCAGTAAGTATTCGACAAAAACACTTGGAGTTATAGGTTATTTAGGGAGTTCCTCTTTAAACTCATAAAGCTGCTCCTCTAATTTAGCATAGTCTTTTATAATTTTCATAGTTATAAGAGCCAAAGGAATGCCTATCATTTCTTGTACCATACTTAAAAAGGTTGAAGTAAGTAATTCATCCAAAGATTCTCCATCCATTCTATAAATAATTTGCCCAAAAACACCTGTGATAACCCATAATGCCCACCAAATAGTAAGGACTGTTGAATTTTCTTTTGGCGTAAATCCTTTAGACCGCTCCGAAAGATAGAGGTTCGTTTCTGTAAACAGCTCCTTCATAATTTTAAAAGGCCTAAATAGATTTAAAACGGGTGTAAACCATGCATACGAAGCCCATTCTTCTGGAAAATTCAGGTAGTTAATTTTTGTGTGAAGATTATAATAAGCTCTTCGAAACCAGAGAATAAACGTAATAGCGGAAGTAAAGTATAGCATTAAATACAAGATAGCGAGCATCTGCTGTCTATTGTCGTTACTCTCTGCTTGGGCATCGGTAATTTCACCTCCATCAGCCACAGTTTGAATTAATTGATACTGAAAAAAATCAGAAATAAGCATTGCTATTTCAAAAAACAGTACAGCTGCTATAATGTTAATAGCCAAAGAAGCTCTTTGCTTATTATGCTTTAGTTGGTTCATTTAGTAAAATTATTGGTCGATTGATTAATATAATAGAGATAGTCATTTAGGCACATACTAATTTAGAGTGTTCAATATTCTCAG
>CAZDQR010000369.1:0-3044 GCA_964507315.1 uncultured Roseivirgaceae bacterium | reverse complement strand
TGAAAGCCGTGAGTATGGCCTGCCAACATTAAATCTATATCAGGATGATTGGGTCTAACTTGTGCATCCCAATGGCTTGGGTCGTGAGACAATAATATTTTTGTGGCAACTTCTTCGGAGCCTGCATAGGTTTTATCCAAGTCTCCATATTTGGCAAAACGGCCTTTACCCCAGTTTTCCACTCCTAAAATGGCTAGCTGCTCACCATCTACGGTAATGATTCTATTTTCATTGCGCAGCAAATCCCATCCCATGTCTTTATGTACTTTCACTAGGTCTGCTAAATTTTGCTGCTTTGCTTTGGGCGTAGCCCATTGTTTATAATCGCCATAATCGTGATTACCTAGCGTGGAGTAGGCGCCCAATGGAGCAGAGATTTTAGCGAACATATCTTTGTACTCACCCACTTCGTTAGTTTCATTATTAACCAAATCTCCTGTAAACATAAAGATGTCGGGCTTCTCCCCTATCATTAAATCAATGCCTCCATGCACGGCCGTTTTATTATAAAAACTACCTGAGTGAATATCTGATAATTGCCCAATACGAACACCATCAAATGCCTTTGGCAAATTAGGAATTACAACTCTTTTTCTGCGTACTCGGTAATCGTATGCACCAGATAAAATACCGAATCCTAAGGTTGCCACTGGCAAGGCAATCGCGGCCAAAGATGCTTTTGCTAAAAACTCGGAACGAGGAATTGGTTTACCAACACTTTCTACTTTAGTGTGTTTTTGCTTTTGTTTAGCCCATTTAAACACACGTATTCCATCATCAAATACTAAAAACAGGACTGCAAATAGTTTTGAGAAGTAATTGATCATTATTACTAAACCAACATAACGCTGTACAGCTTGAGGCACAAAGTTAAGCCCAAAGAATTTCCATTGTGCCAGTATTAGTATAACTACTGTAGTAGTAACCCAATAAGTAATCCAAACGATTTTTTTAGCCTTCCATTTTTTAGTAAGCACTTTAATTGCCTGAAGAACGTATAAGTCGATTAGAAATACTAATAGTAGAACAATGTATATCATATAGTTATCTTATAATTAAATCACAGGGCAACTAATCAAGCTAATTAACACATCATAAGGTTCAAAATCAGCCACAACCTTTTCAAATTAACAATATTCCATTTGTCATTTCATAGTGCATCGAAGGAATCTTAGCCAATTATTAAATTTAATGGTTAAGATTCCTACGGAATGACTTACAAGAAGTTATCCTCCACAATTGCAAGCAAGTTATCACTTGACTAAGCCAAGATTAATTTCCATTCGCAACTTTTACTTCCTTCTTATCGGCAAACCAATTCATCACTTTATCAAAGAATAAGTACATCACTGGCACTATAATAAGAGTTAAGAAGGTGGCAAACGTAAGCCCAAATATAATGGTCCAAGACATAGGACCCCAAAAAATTACATTATCTCCTCCAATAAAGAAATCAAAATCATACTCTTGAAAGAATTTTATAAAATCTAAATTGAGACCAGTTGCTAAAGGAATAAGGCCAAGAATAGTAGTTATAGCCGTTAATAATACTGGGCGTAATCTAGTTTTACCAGCCATTACAATAGACTCTGTAATCTCGGTCATGCTTAATCTACCATCTTCCTCTATTCCAAGTTCTTCTCTTCTTCGTTTACGGGTAAGTTCTATGTAATCTATAAGTACAATAGCATTATTTACTACAATTCCTGCCAATGAAATGATGCCAATCATTGTCATCATAATAACAAACTCCATATGAAAAATAACTAGGCCTAAAAACACCCCAATAGTACTAAACAACACAGATGTCATAATAATAATAGGTGCGGTAATTTTATTAAACTGCCCTACAATAATTAAGAAAATAAAGAACAGTGCTATTAATAAAGCATTACTCAAAAAGGCCATTTCTTTGGCTTGTTTTTCCTGCTCTCCACCAAATTTATATTCGTATCCAGAGGGCATATTAAAATCTAGCAGTGCAGCTTTAATTTCATCGTTTACTAAGGTTGGATTAGCGGAGCCAAGCACATTTGAAAAGATAGTAATTACTTTTTTCAAATCTTTCCGTTTAACCGAACCATAGGTATTACTCAACTTAGCTTTAGCTAAAGAAGAGATAGGCACTTGGTGCATTTTACCATTAATTTGGTTTCTAAAAGTGATATTCTTGTTAATTAGCGCACTAATATCGTAACGATATTTATCCTCTAAGCGTAGTTGAATTTCGTAATCATCCTCTCCTTTTTTATACTTAGAAACTTCCTTACCAAAAATGGCTGTTCTTAGTTCACTGGCAATTGTATAAGTAGAAATTCCAAAACGCTGTGCTTTGTCCCTGTCAATATCAATTATTAATTCGGGCTTACCGGTTTGTAAATCTGTCTTTAACTTCTCAATTCCATCAATACCTGATTCATTAATAAATTGCTTCATCCGTTCGGTTAATTCCGCAAGCTTCTCATAATCATCGCCAGATACTTCAATGTCAATAGGTTTACCTGCTGGCGGACCAGCGGCATCTTTATCTACAGTAATGCTTACGCCTGGATAGCCTTTCATCGCTGCGCGAATTTCTTCCATTACATCTTTAGTAACCACCCCTTTACGGTATTTCATTTCCACAAAGTTGATAGTAATACGCGCTTTATTTGGGCTATCGCCTTGCCCAATTGCATTAGGGTTATTAGGATCTGAGGTCCCTTGGCCCACATTAGTCACAATCGATTCTACAATAAATTCGTAAGGCTTTACTAGCTTTTCTACTTTATCATTAATTTCGAGGGTAAACTTATTAGTTACTTCTATATCTGTACCAATTGGAAACTCAATAAAAATATTTACATATTTTGGTTGATTGAGCGGAAAGAAAATAACGTTTGGAGCAAATGTTACCAATAGGCCCAACGATAAAAACAACATAGCCACCGTGCCAAAAAAGAATAGGTAACTTCTACGAAGTGCTACTCGAATTGTTTTTTCATAAAGTACTTCTAACCAAGGTAAAAATGAATCTTGAAATTTTCGTGCCACTGGTGTTAATG
>CAZDQR010000368.1:0-3050 GCA_964507315.1 uncultured Roseivirgaceae bacterium | reverse complement strand
AGGTGCGCAAGAATTAAACAACGAAGGAAACATCAATCCTGCAGGAACGGTTAAAGCCAACTTTTGTAATATCTCTCTTCTCTTCAAGGTTTATAATTTTTACTTTTATCAAAGTAACGGTTTTTTTACCTTTTTTACATGATAAATTGGTTGTGCATTAACCATTAAACTTTAATTTATGATTGGGATTCTTTTTTTTGTTGCCATAGGGCTCGCATTTTTCATCTTTTACCAACGTAAGAAAGTTGAATTTGAACCAACTTCCTTTCCTCAAGAATGGACAGACATCTTACTTAATAAAGTAGTTTTCTACAAAAAGCTAGCCCCTGTTGGTCAAACTATGTTCGAAATTAGAGTACAACGGTTTTTGAATGCTAAAAAAGTTACAGGTGTAGACACCGAAGTGGATGATACCATTAAATTGTTGGTTGCTTCAAGCGCTATTATTCCCACATTTGCCTTTGCAAATTTCAATTACCCTAATGTAAACGAGGTATTAATTTACCCTAATGCTTTTAATAAAAACTTTGAGACAGGCGAGGGTGCAGATGGGAATATTTTAGGAATGGTGGGCAATCGGTTTATGAAAGGGATTGTTGTTTTTTCGAAGCCAAGTTTGCTAAAAGCATTTGATGGGCAAGAGCACTCGTTTAATGTTGGAGTGCACGAGTTTGTACATTTAATTGATGGTTTGGATGGAGCTATTGATGGAGTGCCTGAAATGCTTATCGATAATAAGTTTTCATTGCCTTGGCTCACAGAGGTGCGGAAAGAAATGAATAAAATTAAGCAAAATGAGTCGGATATAAACCCATATGCACTCACAAACGAAGCCGAATTTTTAGCCGTAGCCAGTGAGTACTTTTTTGACTCTCCTGAAAAATTTGAGCGCAAGCACCCGAAATTATATGCTTATATGGAACAAATTTTTCAGCAAGATCTAAATTAATTGACCTGAAACAAATCGGTCTTTCCCGTTTAAATCTTGGTGCAAAACAACTTCTGTAAAGGAATGGGAGTGCATTAATTCGACTACTTTATTTCCGAATTTTTCATTTATTTCAAAATAGAGTAATCCATTCTTTTTAAGGTGTTTACAGGCAAGTTTCGTTATTCGATTATAGAATAATAAGGGCGTATTATTAGCAACAAAAAGTGCTTGGTGCGGCTCATTGTCTAGTACATTGTCTTGCATAAGTGCCTTTTCGCTTTCGAGCACATAAGGTGGGTTGCTAATAATTATATCATACCCTTTTGATAGCTTGGTTTTCAGAATGTCGAGTTGCCCAAATTTAACATCTGCATTTAATTTTTTGGCATTTTGTCTAGCAACTTCTAATGCTCCTTGGCTTATATCTATTGCTTCAAAATGATGCATAGGAGCTTCAAGTTTTAATGTAATAGGAATGCATCCAGAACCCGTTCCAATATCTAGAATTGAAAGATCTTTTTTGTTTTTTACACTTCGTAGTATCAAGTGAACAAGTTCCTCTGTTTCTTGACGTGGGATAAGAGTATATTTATTAACGGTAAAATTTCTTTCATAAAAATTTGCTTCACCGAGAATATATTGAATAGGCTCATGCAGAATCAAGCGCTCAACAATTGTTTTTATTTGAGATCCAAATTGTGGGCCTGTTGAAAAAGGCTTGTCGGTTATTATATCTGTTTTATTAAACCCAGAAAAGTGCTCCACAATGACGAAAGCAAGGGAGTCAGCCTCTTCTATAAAATGTACTGATAATTGCCCTTTAATTTTTTTAAATAACTTATATGATAATGTTTTAACCATTAATGTTTTTGTTATTCCGAGGTAGGAGAAATCTTCTCCACTACAAAAAGTCTGCTGTTATTAGAATCTTTGTGGCTTGGAATTGAAAAGTTTAGTGCAAAATAATGAGCATGAACTCAATCTCTCAATGTCATTTCTAAAAAGTTCTTAATTTTTATTCTGTTTTTTTTAAACAGGGTGTTGCCAAATTTTTCTAATGCTTTAAAATTTTCTGGAGATACATTGTCCATACTATCATCTTGGTTTTTTAACTCTCCATTAATACGCACATATTGTTCCGGGTGGCCTGTTGTATCAAATAATTGCATCAATTCATAATCCACCGTTTCTGATACGCCCGACATCATAATGTCTACCAAAGGCACCATCCATTCCGCCAAGCCCCAATGTTCCGCATCTTTATGTTTATACGAATTGCAAGCATATCCAGTACCCAACGAAAGCATTGCCATCTCGGATGCTACAACTGTATCATTATCTCTTTTAGATGCCTTTCTAACTTCTGCATAAGCGCACATAGCTGGGTTGTTGGCAAAAACGCCTCCATCTATTAGTGGGTAAAATTTCTTGTCCATTGCCCGTATATTGGCTACCTGAAAATAACCAGGTGCCGATGCTGTTGCACGAGTTACATCTCTTACATAAAAATTTGCACTCGAGGCGTGTGCATCGTGTTGGGTAAAAAACTTCGCTCTTCTTCGCCTAATGTCATAAGCTGTTATAAGGGTAGGTTTAAGTAGCTCGTTTAGCTTAGTGTCTCCAAAATAATCTAATAATGCTTTTTCGAGTCCGTCTGAAGTGTATTTTTCATCGAGAACGCCCCCTAAGCTTTTAATTCGATGCATCAGTGTATTGGTAAATATTTCCTGGCCTCTTTCAAAATAGATATCTACTACTTCGGGTGCTTTATATTTAGGTCTGCCGTCTTTACCGGGCATAAGATATGCACAAGATAAAATTCCTCCTGTGCTGGTGCCAGCAATTAAATCGAAATGGTCAGCTATTCTACGGTCTTTATCCCCACTTATTTCTTGGAGTAACTTTTCGGTATGCAACAGAATCTGACCTGGAATAATGCCTCTAATTCCGCCTCCATCTATCGATAAAATTACTTTTTTAATTGCCATTTGAAATAATCTATAATCTAATAATACAATGCTAATGCAAAAAGTTTAGTTCATTTTACTAAAGGTGAAATATTGATATAATATTATAGAGATAGTCATTTAGGCACATACTAATTTAGAGTGTTCAATAT
>CAZDQR010000367.1:0-3070 GCA_964507315.1 uncultured Roseivirgaceae bacterium | reverse complement strand
AGAGCTTAGTGGTCATTTAAAAGTAAGAATACTTTTGGCGCAAGCACTTTTTGGTAATCCTGATATCCTTATTTTAGATGAACCTACCAATGATTTAGATATTCAAACGGTATCTTGGTTAGAAGATTTTTTACTTGATTTTAAGAATACTGTTATTGTGGTTTCTCACGATAGACACTTTTTAGATACTGTGTGTACCCACATTGCCGATATTGATTTTAGTGCGATATCATTATTTACAGGTAATTACGCCTTTTGGTACCAATCAAGTCAGCTGGCCTTGGCACAGCGTTCTTCTTCTAATAAAAAAGCGGAAGACAAGAAGAAAGAGTTGCAATCCTTTATTCAGAGGTTTAGTGCCAACGCTTCTAAATCGAAGCAAGCAACTAGTAGAAGAAAACTATTAGATAAAATTAATATCGAAGAAATTAAGCCATCGAATAGAAAATACCCTGGTATTATTTTTACTCAAAATAGAATAGCCGGAGATCAAATATTACAGATCGATGGTCTATCAAAATCTTATCAAGGAAGTTCGCTATTTAACAACCTTGATTTATTTGTAAATAAGGGAGACAAAATTGCTTTTGTTGGTCCGGATAGTTTAGCCATTACCTCTTTATTTAAAGTGTTAATGGGTGAAGAAAAAGCGGATAAAGGGGAGTTTAAATTTGGACAAACAATCTCTACTGCTTTTTTGCCTAACGAAAACGAGACGTATTTTAATACCAACGAAAACTTAATCGATTGGCTTAGAAAGTACTCTGAGGGCGAAAAAGATGAAGTATTTATCCGAGGGTTTTTGGGTAAAATGTTGTTTTCTGGAGAAGAATCAACCAAAAGCTCAAGTGTGCTTTCAGGTGGCGAAAAGGTGCGTTGCATGATTTCTAGAATGATGCTTAATGGTGCCAACTTATTAATTTTAGATGAGCCAACCAATCACTTAGATTTGGAAGCTATTATTGCTTTTAATAATGCCTTAAAGGAATTTCCAGGTACAGTATTATTTACATCACACGATCATAAGTTTGTGCAAACTGTAGCTAATAGAATTGTAGAATTACGACCTGATGGTTATACGGATAAGCTAATGACCTACGATGAGTATGCGGAGTGGAAAGAAGCGGAAGCTGCAGGATAAAGCAGGAGTAGTATAAACCAAAAGAGCCTCGTATTAATATAATACGAGGCTCTTTTTTTAAGTAAGAAAACTTAACCGCTAACTTTTGAGCTGGTTTTAATCTTTTCTACAAATACTTTAGAAGGCTTAAAGCTAGGCACATAATGTGCATCGATAACGATCGCTGTATTTTTTGAAATATTTCTAGCAATTTTTTTTGCTCGTTTTTTGTTTACAAAACTACCAAAGCCTCTAACATAAATGTTTTCACCTTCGGCCATTGAACTTTTTACTACGCTAAAAAATGCTTCTATAGATGCTGTTACATCCCCTTTGTCTATTCCTGTTTTATCAGCAATCTCTGAAATTACGTCTGCTTTTGTCAAAATTGAAAAGTTTTAATTTAAAAATCCTATAATTGGCTAGTAGCCAATATTTTTGCGCAAATTTAAACGCAAAGTTTTAATATTAAAACAATCTAGCCTCTATTTAAAAAAACTTTTAAAATCACCCTATTCCTTTGATTCACAAACAGTTTACTTCAAATATTATAAGTTGGTATAATTCTAATAAAAGAGACTTGCCTTGGCGAGAAACTTTGGACCCTTATCGTATTTGGATTTCTGAAATTATACTTCAACAAACGCGTGTTTCGCAAGGATTGCCTTATTATCAAAAGTTCGTAAAAGCATTTCCTACTGTGCAAGATTTGGCCAAGGCAAACGAGCAAGATGTTCTTTCACTTTGGCAAGGCTTAGGTTATTATTCGAGAGCACGCAACATGCATAAATGTGCCAAACACATTACCACTGATTACGAAGGGCTATTCCCTCCACGTTTCGAGGAGTTATTAAAACTCCCTGGCATAGGCCCATATACAGCTGCAGCCATAAGTTCGTTGGCGTTTAATAACCCAATCCCAGTGGTAGATGGCAACGTGTATCGTGTACTGGCTCGGGTATTTGGCATTAATAATAACATTGCTGATGCTAAAAGCTTTAAATTATTTTTTGATTTATCTGCAGATTTAATTGATCAAAAGGAGCCTGGAACCTATAACCAAGGGGTAATGGAGCTTGGGGCAACTATTTGCTCTCCACAAAGCCCAGATTGTGCTAATTGCCCAGTGGAGGCTAATTGCTTTGCACGAGCAAATAAAAAGCAAAAGGAGTTTCCCGTTAAGATTAAGAAAAAAAGAAATACCAACAGGTACTTTACATACCTTGTATTAGAATGTAGTGGAAAGTTGGCGATGAGCAAACGAGTTGGCAAAGGTATTTGGCAAGAAATGTTTGAATTCTACTTAATAGAACATAAAGCACCAACGGAGATAGAAAATATAAACAATTCATTGCTAGAGCAGGTTTTAAAAATGGGAGGAATAATTGATCAAGAAGCACAATTACCAAAGCATATTCTAAGTCATCAAACCATATACAGTTCATTTTTGCATATCAAATTTAATTCTGACAAAGAATGGGATGACTTGTTGGTAGAAAATAACTTAGTTTTGTATTCACGATCAGAGATTGAAGCATTACCAAAACCTGTTTTGATAAGCAATTATTTGAATAATGTTTCTAAATCTTTAAATTTACAAGACTAACAAAAACGGATATGGCAGGAGTAAATAAAGTAATAATAGTAGGACGATTAGGAAAAGATCCAGAAGTAAGGCATCTCGAAAATGGAACTCCTGTTGCTTCTTTTTCGGTTGCAACATCGGAGTCGTATAAGGATAAAAACTCTGGGGAAAAAGTAGAGAAAACAGAGTGGCATAACATTGTTTTATGGAGGGGCCTCGCAGAGGTTGCTGAAAAGTACTTACATAAAGGAGACCAAGTGTATATTGAAGGTAAACTTCAAACTCGACAATGGGAAAAAGATGGTGTTACAAGATATTCAACGGATATTATTGGTAGAGAAATGACCATGTTGGGAAGTAAAGGA
>CAZDQR010000366.1:0-3078 GCA_964507315.1 uncultured Roseivirgaceae bacterium | reverse complement strand
TATTATAGGTTTTAATTACACGTAGTAAGTGCCTAGTTTGCAAAATGGAGATTCCAAATTTTGAATCGATATGGCCTGTAGAAATTTTATGATTTCCACCTGCCATTAAGTGAGGGTTAATGCGAATACACACAGGAACAGAACCTTGATATTTGCTTCCAAATTGCTCTAATATTGAAATATTATCAATGTTGAGCATCACACCTATGTCCACACCTTCAACTATTTCTTCAAAAGAAACACCATTAGGGGTGTACATAATTTCATTGGGTTTAAACCCAGCCATCATTCCAAGTTCTACTTCTTGAATAGAAACAGCATCTAGACCAGCTCCAATACTTCGTAAATACTTAAGAATGGATAAGTTGGTTAATGCTTTTGCCGCATACTTGAGCTTAATTTTTGTCTTGGGAAAAGCATTGATCAATTTGTCAAATTGCGATTTTATTGATGCTGCATTGTACACATACAAAGGCGTACCAAACTCTTTGGCAACGGTTAGCAAGTCAACTCCTTGCATTCTAAACCTCTTATTTTTAAGCTCCATAGACATAAATTAATTGGCAAATATAAGATGTGTTAATTCACAATAAATAATTTTTTTGTCAACAAAATTCTAAAACATAGAGTGGATGGGCTTGTTATTAAGAATAGCTTCAATTTTTACTTTAACTTCTTCAGTTATTAGATTTACTTTTTCATCGGAAGCTAAGGTTTCTTCTAGTTGCCAAAGTTTTGTAGCTCCTAACATTACAGTACTCACATTAGGGTTTGATAAACACCAGGCAATTGCCAATTGAGCCACTGAAATATCCAAATTATTTGCCAATTTAATTAACTCTGTTGTTTTGTTAATATTGTCTTCTGTTAATACCGTGTCTTTGAGCCATTCGTTTTTATCTATGGTTAATCGAGTTGATTCTTTCGAGCTGTTATTATACTTACCCGATAATACGCCCGAAGCCAAGGGTGACCAAATGGTAGTGCCCATGCCTATGTTTTTAAATATTTGAGCATACTCAACCTCCATTTTATCGCGCATACACATATTGTATTGAGGTTGTTCAACCACTGGTGAAATTAGATGATTTTCTTTGGCCACCATGTGTGCTTCCATAATTTCTTGTGCGCTCCATTCTGAGGTTCCCCAATAAAGTATTTTGCCTTGCTGAATTAAGTTATGCATGGTCCACACAACTTCTTCCATGGGAACTTCTTTATCTGGTCGATGACAGAAATACAAATCCAGGTAATCTAGTTGGAGGCGATTAATGGCTGCTTCGCAGGCTTCGGTTAGGTGTTTTCTGCTTAATCCATGTTGAGTGGGTTTGGGGTCTATACGGTCTCCAAAAAATGCTTTGCTTGAATAATATAGCTATCTCTACTCCAATTCTGTTTTTTCAAAATTGCTCCCATTACAATTTCTGATCTACCGTGTGCATATACTTCTGCGTTATCAAAAAAGTTAACTCCTTTGTCGTAAGCCAAAACCATCATTTCTTCTGCAACGGCATTTGTAATTTGCGAACCAAAAGTTAGCCAAGAGCCAAGCGATAATTGGCTAATTTGCAATCCTGATTTTCCTAGTCTGTTATATTCCATGCGCGTAGTGTAATTTACAAGTAAAAATAACCAGAAAGTACTTTAATTTGAATGGGCTTACTTACCTGTTCCCAAATTTAATCAATAGTGAATTGTGTTTGTGAGAGGGTAAAGAGAGAGCTTACCTCTTTTCCTTGAAAATAATATTGCCTAACGATACATCTACATCAAAAGATAATTGATTAGGTGCGTTTTCATCGTATTCATCATTAACAAACACGTTATCGCTAATTTCTCGAAATGATTTTGTTAGACGAACATCGCAGAGCATTGTATTTTTTATTTTGATAATTACAGAGCAATCGTTTTTTGGGATAAATATTTCAAGAGTACCCGCACCAACACTAGCTTTTACGTGGCTAGCTACACTAGGGGCTTCTGTTAAATCTAACTGCATGGTTCCAAATCCAACTTCGGCATGTATGTATTTGGCGCGCGACATGTATAATTTGCGAACAACCACATTACCTAAATCTACTTTCACATTAAAAGTATCCATTACCACAGAATTTGGCATATTGGTAAGGTAGTCTATATTTACATCTGCACTGCCTGTGCGCACATTAAAACGACTTATTTTTAGGCTAGAT
This sequence comes from uncultured Roseivirgaceae bacterium, assembly GCA_964507315.1. Classification (GTDB taxonomy): domain Bacteria; phylum Bacteroidota; class Bacteroidia; order Cytophagales; family Cyclobacteriaceae; genus JAKISE01. The sequence goes on along the minus strand of CAZDQR010000366.1, from coordinate 886 downwards.
AAATCTATAAAGGCAGCACCAACACCAAAAACTAAATTTAGATTATAAGGTATTTCTTCAGTTAAATATACTTTCCAAGTATTGTCTTCTGGGTTGGGAGAACTGAACACTTTATTGGAAATAGATTGGCTAAATGTTTGTTTGTTCTTGTCTTCTAATGACAAGTTAATTTCTAAATCGCTGCCATAGGTAGATTTATTAAAGGAGTGATTAAACTCATCAATATCTCTATCAGAGTAAACGGCAATAGGTTCATCAGAAGCACCTGGGCTTAGGTAACAAATACCTGAAGAAGAGCCATAATTTAAGGTAACTGATTGATAGCGGTTATTATGTTCAATTTTAAAATGCTTTTGAACTTGCGCATTAGCAGTGCCTATTAAGCATACGAATCCCAAGAAAAAATAGTATCGCCACATGCTTCTTAGATACGTGCAATTTATCATAGGGTTTCAATATTATCGAATAAAAATCGAAAGCCTCTAAAAATTGATGCCAAATGTGTTTAAACTCCTATTTATTAGTTAGTAACTTCTTGTTAATTCTTCGTGTTACACTACGTTTTATGAGCCTCGGTAGAGGCTAGAGATTGTCCCGTCAAGCGAATGCGTAATAGTGTGGATGACTTGCTTAACGGAGGGGAGGTGGGCTATAAAACTCATCAGGTGACATATAGTCACCCGATGAGTAATACTACTTACTGGTTAAAAAACTCCTTCATTCGATCGAAGAATCCTTTATCGTTTTTACCAGGCTTCGGAATAAAATTTTCTGAATTGCGAAGTGTTTCTAAAGTCTTTTTTTCGTCACTAGTTAAACTTTTAGGAGTCCAGATATTTACATGTATAAGTTCATCTCCACGACCATATCCATTGATGTCTTTAAT
>CAZDQR010000365.1:0-3082 GCA_964507315.1 uncultured Roseivirgaceae bacterium | reverse complement strand
AGTATTCATATCAGTTACACTGCTTACATTCCAGTTACCAATTGGCTGGTTAAATGAAGAAGCTCGTTGAAACATATATCTCATACTGGTAACATTACTCACACCCCAGCTACTAATTGGCTGATTAAAAGAAGAAGCTCCTGAAAACATACCTATCATATTAGTTACTCCACTCACATCCCAGCTACCAATTGGTTGGTTAAAAGAGGAAGCCTCTTCGAACATACTATTCATATCAGTTATATTACTCACATCCCAATTATCAATGGGCTGGTTAAATAAAGAAGCACCCCTAAACATATAAGTAAAGTCTGTAACGTTTGTTAAATCAGGAGCATCTGTAGCAGGTACTGTTAAGTTTGAACATCCGAAGAAAGCTCTTCCAAACCAAGTCCATGCAATTTCACCCCATTGTTCTACGGTTAAAATTTTTTCTTTATCCCCACTATTATTAAAATAGATGCTTGAGAAAATTCCTGAGATAGATACTGTGTAAGTTCCTGATACAGAGTATGTATGAGTAATGTTACCAGTTACGCCCGTATCAGAATTGCCATCACCCCAATCTACATTGTAATTATATCCTGTTCCCGTAGTTGGTATTGTAATTTGGTTATCATTAGAAGTGCCAGGATTATCGGTTTTCCAGGTGGTTATAAACTGTCCAGAAGCACTTTTGATGAATGAGAAAATGAAAAGAGTGAAAAATAACGCATACTTAATCATAACTAATTTTTTGTTAGAAAAATATTTCGGTTGAGATGGTGATGGAAAAAAATCAATTATAATATTTCAAATTGAGTATTGAAAGGTATGTCCTGAATTTTTAGAATAAAATTGGTAATTATAAATTTCTTATTCCTTAAAATCGAATTAGTGTGCAAGATAAAACCTAGCTCAATAAACCTCCAGTTCAGGAGTTAACTGTTTACTTTATGTGATATTCATCGCACTTGCTATTAAATGGCTGATCTACATTTGAATAAAAATAAACAAATGAAAATAGCAATCACAAGCCAGAATAAAAAAACCGTAAGTGGGCACGCAGGTAAAACAACCAGGTTTGTTGTTTTTGAAGTAGAAGATAAAAAGGTGGCAAATAAAAGTTTGCTAGAACTTGAAGTTAGTAATGTACTACACGAGCACTTTCACGGCAACCCAGCTCCAGGGTATGTTCACCCGGTGCTAGAAATGGATGTTGTTATTACGGGTAGTATGGGGCCTGGTTTTCCAATGAAAATGCAGGCTAATGGCATTGAAGCCATTATGACTGATGAAAAAGATATTGATGTAGTTATTTCATCTTACTTGGATGGTACGCTTGTAAGGTTACAACCCGAAGGGCATCATCATTAGCAGGTAGAATTTGTATTGTTAGCGTTATTGAGTACGTTTGAATTATAGTAATAAGCTCAAGCGTATGAAAGTTGTATCAATCCATATTTATCCTATTAAATCATTAGGAGGTATTTCTTTGCAATCTGCCAAAGTACTTGGCAGAGGATTGGAACATGATAGGAGGTGGGTTCTTATTGATAGCGAAGGACTGTTTCAATCGCAAAGAACATTTTCTGAGATGGCACTCTTTTCTGTCACTATTACTCAAGAAGCCTTAAAGGTTAAAGCACCAGATGGCTCCGTACTATTCATTCCTTTTAAGCCCGAAGGTGAGAAAAGGAAGGTGAAAATTTGGGATGATGAGGTTGAAGGGGTGGAAGTTTCGTCTCAAATTAGCTCATGGTTTTCCGAAAAGTTAGGCAAAGAAGTTTGCTTGGTTAAGATGACCGAAGAAACCAACCGATTAATCGATGTTAGGTATGCATCCAATGCAGAAACAGTAAGCTTTGCTGATGGTTATCCAATATTGCTGGCCAATACGGCTTCGATAGATGATTTGAATAAGAAACTGGATAGCCCTATAGGAGTAGATAGATTTAGACCTAACATTGTTATACAAGGAGAAAATCCATTTGAAGAAGATGACTGGGGTAAGTTAAACATAGGTGCGGCTCAAATAGAAGTTGTAAAAAAATGTGCTCGCTGTGTTGTTGTTAATATAAACCCTCAAACTGCTGTTAAAGGGATAGAAGTATTGCAATCTTTATCCCAATATAGAAAAACAGGGAATAAGGTGCATTTTGGAGTAAATGCACTTATTCATATAGAAGGGATAATTAGTGTTGGAGACTCTGTATTTTAATAATACTAATTAGAAAAGCTGCATTATTTTTTTAAGCCAATCTCTATATAAGGCTAACATTAGTATAAATGTCATTACCCAAATGCCTAATATATTAAATATAGGGGTATTGATGGATGCACCTAAAAAATGCTTAATGGGAGCATAAAAAGGAGTACGGTAATCAATAAGGCTGCGTGGGTAAATAGTTTGGTAAATAGGGTCGATGAGCTGGTAGAGCCTTCCTTCTGTTTCTACAATTCGCATTTGGCTCAAGCTTTTAGAAACCGTTTTATCAATGTTTTCATTATAATGATCCCTTTTTAATTCATCAAAAACACCTTCTCTTTGGAGCTCAACCACCAATTTATCCTTCATTTGCATTGCCTTACTTTGCTTATTAAGGTTATAGGTTTTAAACGTTTTTAAATAGCCTAATGCACTACCAAGTATTTTTTGATCTATTTCTTTAACATTAACCTTTTTGTAATCGGGAAATTTGCTGCTGCCAAGTCCTTGGAGTTGGCGTTCAATTTCAGACCTAACTAAGTTTAATTTTTGCGATGCGGCATCTCGCTCCTCTTCTTTTTCAGACTCGTGAAGTTTGAATCCATCTAGCAAAGAAGTCTCCAGTTTTGGGATAAGGTACACACTCTTATACCTAGTTTCTGAAATTACTTTGTTATACTTATAAAACTGTTTGCCGAAATCGTTTTGTGTAAACTGTGCTACCAACGATGCTTCTAATGCCCAGCGAGAAACCATTAAATCGCCAATAATGGGTACGTTTACTTCATTACGTACAGTTTGATGTAATTGGTTGTATTGTACAACTACTCCGCTTAACAGTATTTGTGGTATTAATAAAAATGGGATGAGAATATAAACTGTAACTACTGAATT
>CAZDQR010000364.1:0-3122 GCA_964507315.1 uncultured Roseivirgaceae bacterium | reverse complement strand
AGCCCAAACTTTATAGATGAAGTATTAGAAACTTATCAATCCATTCGGCCATTTTTTGATTATATGAGTGCTGTATTAACCACTAATATGGATGGAGAAAGCATTATTAATAACCAGTAACTTAATAAGCTCTAATAGGTGTGGGTGAGAATGTTACTATATCAATGTATTGGTAAAGATGAAATGAATCAGTACCCAATTTCAAAAGGTATTAATACGTTAGTATAACATCAAAGAAAGTTATATCTCCAAAAGTAGAGCGTGAATTATCTAAGTATGGAGGTAACCAAGCTAAAACAATTTGGAATGGTACACATAACTGCCCAAGCAAGAAAATAAACAATTAATGTGTAAAGTTGTACTAAACTAAGTGAGATTGATTTACTTAGTTTAAACATATCAATGTTTAACTATTAATAATTATTATTACAAAAATCAATTCGATAACCATCTAATGGATAACTTCCAATCTATCATTGATGCTTTAAGTGATGTTGTGTTTGTTCATCATCCGGTAACGGGTAAAATTGAATATATCAATAAAACTTGTTTCGATTATTATCAATACTCTGCAGAGGAATTGATGACCCAGGGGCTTCAATTAATTGAAGCCAGCGGAGATAAATTCGATTTTAAGAAACAACTTGAATTAATAGAACAAGCAGCCAAAGGTAAAGTTTTTACATTCGAATGGTTGACGAAAAAAGCTGATGGTACAGAGTTTTGGGTAGAAGTAACACTTAAGAGAGCTTTTGTTAATGATGAGATTAAAGTAGTTGCTACAGTAAGAGATATATCTTCTCTAAAAAAGGTATTAAAGGCATATACAGATCGAGAGTTTTTATTAGAATCGATTAATAGAAATATAACAGATGGTATTTTTAGAACAGTGCCCAATGGCAATTTTTTATACATAAACAATGCTTTAGTTAATATGTTCGGCTATAACTCAGTGGAAGAGATGATGGGGACAGACCCTCAAATAATGTATGCAGATAGTTCATACAGAAGTGAAATTACTGCTGAATTATTAATTAGCTCCGAATTAAAAAATATAGTAGTAAAATACAGAAAAAAAGATGGCTCTTCATTTTGGGGCGCAACAAGTGCGACTTTATCATTAGATAGTAACGATCAAAAAGTTGCAGATGGTGTGTTAAAGGATATTACCAAAGAAAAGGAAAATGAGGAAGCTCTAAAATTAGTGAATGAAGAGCTGCTGGATAAAAACTTCGAACTGGATCAACTCATCTATAAAACTTCCCACGATTTACGATCACCTCTTCGTTCAGTTCTCGGACTTACAAATTTGATGAAGGTAGAAGGCCCTGAGAATCAAGCAGAGTTTATTGATCGCATAGATGATCGCATTCTAAAAATGGATGAATTTATTAAGTCTATGCTAAATTATTCTCGAACGAGTAGATTAGAGCTAAAACAAGAGGTAATTGATTTTCCGGAGTTGTTAGCTAACTGCAGTGCTGAGCTCGAATACATCGATGGTTTTACAGAGTTCAAAATTATACCAATGTATAAAGGAGATTTGTCTTTGGCAAAAATAGATAGACTGCGCTTAAGTATAATTTGTTGCAATCTAATTTCAAATGCTTTTAAGTATAGAAACACAGAGTTAACCAACAGTTATTTACATATAAATATTGAGATTAAAAGCGGGTTCTTGCACATAGAATTTGAAGATAATGGTATTGGAATAGCGGAGGAGAATATTGAAAAAGTATTTGAGATGTTTTTCAGAGCAACAGTAAAAGCCGATGGTTCTGGCTTAGGAATGTACATTGTTAAACAAGCTGTAACCAAATTAAACGGAGAAATTTATATTAAAAGCGCACTAAAAAAAGGCACTAAAACATTCATTAAAATACCAATTAATTATTAACTAATATGGCAGTAGATATTTCTCATTACGTTACTCAATTATCAACCGAGTTGGACGATAAGGCATTTAATGCTTCAGACTCTTTGGGCAGAATTGGTTCAAGCGATGTTGTTTCTGCAATGATTGATCTGTTAACTCATTCCAATAGCGAATCGAGGTATTTGGCCGCTAGAACATTAGGATTAGTTACTAATAACCAGCTGGCTCTAGAACCCTTATTAATTGCCATCGATGCTAAAGAGAATGAGGATCAAAAAGGAGATTTACTTTCGGTGCTTGAAGGATTCGATATTAGTAACCATTATGTAGAAGTATTTAAACTATACCTATTTGGCAGTTTTAAAACATCATTAGTTGCAAAAGAATTGCTTGATTTTAAGGAGTTTGATATTACTGCACGTATATTAAAAAAGGCCAATAAGCATTGGAATCACTATAAGAATAATGTTAAGCAAGACGATGCTTTTAGTTTAAAGAAGGATGAAGTAGAAGAAATGCTTGCAGAACTTACTGAATATATAGACGCTCAATAACAGATCTTAATTAAAACATGAATATTGTGTTTATTATCCCGTTAAACGGGATAATAATGGGTTCGAAAGAGTCCATTATTATTATTATTAACTTGGTTGGCTAACCAAGAAAGATTGTCTGGTCTTATGCCAGACAATGACGAACTAAGTAAAAGGCGACAAGCTCTTCTTTTAGTCTCATTCATAGAACCCTCTACAAGGTTAGGGTGTTCACCTCTTTTACTACCTCAATAAGACTACACCACCGTATTGCTCTACAGTTCCACGATCTCTAAACGAGCTTGTATAGCGAACCACCCAACTATATTGCCCTGCTGGTGCAGGTTCTCCAGTAGGGGTTAATCCATCCCACGCAAAATCTTTATCTGTTGATGTATAAACAAGTTCACCCCAACGATTATAAATAAAGATTTCAAATGTATCAATGTATTTATAAAATAATCCATAAGTACTATTAGTACCACTGGGTCTAAATGCGTTAGGGCCACTTATTAATGGAATACAGTCTTCGATAGCTTCCGATTGGTCGTTAGTTACGCAGCCAAAGCTGTTAGTTGCAGCTAAACTATAAATGCCTCCTTCGCTAACTTCTAATAATTGTAGCGTATTTATGTCGCCAGCTCCTCGGCCATCCCAATCCCAAAAATAATTAACAAAATTAGGTCCAGCATCGAGCACTAATGTGCTATCAT
>CAZDQR010000363.1:0-3127 GCA_964507315.1 uncultured Roseivirgaceae bacterium | reverse complement strand
CATAGATATGCAATTTACAAAGATTATATTAGGTAGCTAAGTGATTATCTCTAAATAATTAAGCAATTCAGTAGTTCCTAGCCTCAAAATGGAAGGGTTTACCTTGATGTAAAAACCTTTAAAATCAGAGGTAGGTTTATTCAACTTAATATTGCGCTCTAATAATTTCGATCGAACCTTGAATGGATCACCTGAGAGAACATACAACTTCATCACATTCGTTCCTCCCTTTATTTCTTCTAATCGATATTGGGCAGATAACGCATTAAAGATAGCTTTTGCTTGTGTTAGCGATTTAGTGTAATCTGTAGGAAATGAATCAACATACTCTAATGCTACTGCTGCAAATGGCCAGGCATTAGGTTGGCTTCCTCCAAACATACGTCTTGTGTGATAGAGACCGTCACAAAAGGATTTGCTACCCACTAACACAGCGCCAGAGGCAGCGTTAAAATCTTTGTATAAGGAAATATACACCGTATCAAAGAGGTCGGCATATTGTTGCACCGTTTTACCCGTGTGGGCAGGTGCATTAAATAAGCGAGCTCCATCTAAATGCATACCAATTCCATGTGCCTTGGCGTATTTTGAGATCTTTTGCATTTCCTCAAAGTTGAACACTTCATTATTAGTTCTGCGAACAGGAGATTCAATAGAAATTGCTCCAATACCTGTAGTTACACGGCCATTCCTTACTCTGTTCATTTGATTTTCCACCAGCCAGTGTAAAATTTGTTTGCCCCTCTCCTAATGGCACTAAGCTTAAATTAGATAAAACCTGAGCCATATCACCCGAATCGTTGTATAAATGGCTTTCGGCCTGAACCAATACTCTTGAATTTCCTCCAGCTAATTTACGTATCGCAATATGATTCGCTAATGTGCCTGTGGGCATATAAACAGCAGCCTCTTTTCCTAATGCTGCCGCCATTTTTTTTTCTAGTTCTTTAACAACTCCATTATTCGAGTACGAATCAGGTTCAATTCCTTTCTCTTTGGCAATTTCACTCAGTTTCTTCGCATAATCTGCTGGAGAAAAATCGAGCCCATCTCTCGTAAAATTCACATAAGGCATTTCTTTTGAGTTACTAGGTTTGGAGTACCCAATACTTGGTAGCCCTACTAAAGAGACAGCTCCAATAAGTCCTGATTGCTTTATAAAATCTCGTCTGCTATTTTCCATATTTACTTTCCATGAGGTTCTAAATTAGGCAAGGCGGCATTATTTTTCAAATATTTGGCAAACCAAGCTTTGGTTGCATCATCCACCTCTTGGTCAAATTCATTAAGTCCATGATCACCACCTTCGTACATAACTAAACTATAAGGCACTTTTTCCTTTTGCAGAGCCAATGCCATATTTAAGGAACTTTCGGGCACTACCCGCCAATCTGCTGTGCCGTGCAAGAGCAATATAGGAGTAGTCTTACATAATTTATCCGCATTAAACACTGCTGATCTTTGTCGAATTACATTCTCTTTATCGGAATCATACTTGGGGATGAGCTCACTAAATACATACACACCCATTTCACCATCTCTAGAATCATCCATCATTTGCAGGTCCGATAAAGCCCCTCCTACCACGGCTGCTTTTATTCTTGTGGTCTGCATAAGGGTTAGGTAGGTCATCATTCCTCCTCTGCTCCAACCATACATCCCAATTTTTGAGGCATCTGTATTAGGAAGACCTTCTATCAAAGGAATTAGGTTGAGGATATCGTTTACATCTTTGCCACCAAACTCCTCTATCCCTTCGCCTCCATCATTGCCTCTATACTGACTAGCCACTACTGTATAACCCCAACTTGCTACCCTTGCAATAATAAACACCATTTTGTATTCGTTCAAGGAACCAAATTCACGGTTCCCTCCACGGTTGTAAATAATAGCAGGATTACCACCTTTTACGGCATCCTTAGGAGTAGCCAAATACCCTTTCACTTTTAGTCCATCACTTTCGTAAAAAACTTCTTCGAGAGTAACGGTTTTTAGGTATTCGTATTCCTTTTTTAACTCCCAATTACCTTCTGATTTATTAGCAATTCTACCCATTAAGGTATCATATTTCGTTATTTCGAATGGTGTTCGGCTAATTATTTTACCGTTTTGTGCTTGTGCCAGAACAGGCACTAAAAACAATAGAATAAGTATTTGAATCTTATTTTTCATTATTTGAGTAGTTTACTAATAAATTTTTATAGTCGATTTCTGCTCCATTATTAAAGAGTCTATGAATGGTTGTTAGGTTATCTAAATCTTCTAATGGGTTTTTATCAAGGATGAGAATATCCGCTTCAAAACCTGGTTTGAGTTGCCCAATATTCCAACCAAATGCTTTATTAAAATTAACGGTGGTGGCTGCTAACACTTCTTCAATAGATAAGCCCGGTTTGGTGTGTAGCAACATCAGCTCAGTATGTAAAGAAATACCAGGCATAGTGCCCCATACGTCTGTGGCACTACCAGAAAGGTATTTTGCTCCTGCTTTATAATATGCAGGCTCAATAACTGCAGTTTCATTCGCAATTAGATTAGAATAAGCAGCTTGTTCCACAGGATCAATGCTATGCTTACCTGTTAGTTTATCGGCTGGGCGATTGATGTCCTCAGCGTTCAATATCTTAGCCACAGGGTCATCCCAAGGGTTTTTAGAATCGGGTAAATCCAAATACGACAAACTCATGGTAGGCATAATGTAAGAATTAGAAGCAGCCAAGGTTTTAGCATGTGCAAGCAACCTTGGGTTGTCTGCTTTTAAAGTGGTTAGGTATTTATAATATGTCCATTTAGAGCTGTTTAAATCGTTGGAGAATGGTTCCAATGCCACTGCATCAGCCATTTCTTTAGCCGCAACATCCAACGAATAACGAGTAGTGTGCAAAAGGCATCAATGCCAATACCCATCCCTTGAGCATAAGTTGTAGTGGCCATTTCGCCAATGGTTGCCATTCCTAAACTATGGGCATGTTCATACACAATTTTGGTTTGCTCAGGTGTTAAAGAATACATCATAAGAAGCACCTTTATATTATTATTGTACAAGCTATCTATCCAAGGAATTAAATCTTCTGTGGCCATTGATTCCTCTGCAATTCCATCTAACCTATAAGTGTCTGGCGAAGGG
>CAZDQR010000362.1:0-3132 GCA_964507315.1 uncultured Roseivirgaceae bacterium | reverse complement strand
AGCCTGCCACGCTTGCTTTACCAGAAGTGGGTGTAAGCAAACCACAAAGCATTTTAATAGCAGTGGTTTTACCTGCACCATTTGCCCCTAAAAACCCAAATATCTCACCTTTACCTACTTTAAAGCTGATATTATTAACCGCAATAAAACTCCCAAAGGTCTTATTCAAATTTTCGGTATGGATTACGTAATCTTCCATCAATTATTTGTCATTAAATCCATAAAGCAATCTTCAATTACAGGGTCTATCTCCTTTAAATACTCAAAATCCACTTCTTTGGAAATTAGAGTAGACTCGATTTCTTTCAACGTAGAGTTCTCGTTTAAAGTAATATGAATTGAATCTCCAAAAGGAAAAGCATTTTTAACTTGAGGCATTGCACGTAGTAAATCAATAGTTTCTTGCTTGTACTTGCCTCCGAGTGCCAACAGTGTTTGTCCAAATTTAGCGGTAATGGCCGCAGGGGTATCAGTGTCCATAATGAGGCCGTCTTGAATAAGAGCTACCCGATCGCACATTTCAGCTTCATCCATATAAGGGGTTGAAACAAAAATGGTAAGGCCTCCTTCTTTGAGCTCCTTGAGCATAGCCCAAAACTCTTTGCGCGAAACTGCATCCACTCCAGTTGTTGGCTCATCTAGCACGAGCACTTCAGGCTTGTGAATGAGCGCACAACATAGCGCCAGCTTTTGTTTCATTCCTCCCGAAAGAGCTCCGGATTTTCTATTTTTAAAAGGCTCTAACTGCACATATATTGGCTCGATTAAATGATAGTTTTCTTTAATGGTTGTACTAAAAGAAGAGGCAAAAAAATCAAGATTTTCTTCTACCGTTAAGTCTTGATATAACGAAAATGTGCCAGGCATGTAACCCACATTATTTCTTACATATAAATAGTCCTCTACCACGTCTTTATCTCCAAATGTTACACTGCCTTTATCAGCTAAAAGCAAGGTAGTAAGTATCCTTATGAGGGTAGTTTTGCCCGCACCATCCGGCCCGATCAATCCAAATAATTCACCCGAGTTAACTTTTATATCAATTCCTTGAACAGCAGCTACTTGATCGTAGTATTTAAATACATTCTTGAAGTGAATCACGAAATTTAGTTATTGATTAATGTGTTAATAGTTATTGGTTTAAACTAGAATTTAACTTCTCCTGGCATACCGATTTTTACCGTGCCGTCATTTTCAAAACCAACCTTAATAGCATACACTAGCGACACACGTTCTTCTCTTGTTTGGATCAATTTAGGCGTAAATTCCGCCTCTTCCGAAATCCAATTAATTGTACCGGCTATTGTTTTATATTCACCTTCAGAATTATCAATAATGATAGATACTGCCTGCCCTATTTTTAAACCTGAAATTTGAGCACCAGTTATGTATGCCTTTAAGTAAATTTTATTTGAATTTGCCACTTTATAAAGAGGCCTTCCGGGCCCAACAAGTTCGTGTTTCTCAACCAACTTCGTAAGCACAACACCTTCTACAGGATTAATGATTGTGCAGTTATTAATTTGGTTATTGATCTTGGCTATGTTAGCATCAATCACTTTCATTTGAGCATAAACAGCAGGTCGTTGCGCATTGGCAGCTGCAATTTTAGATTTTATAATTTCTATATTTCCTTCAATATCATCTAACTGTTTTTGCGTTGCAGCATCAGATTTAATTAATTTAACTACTCGTTTATGCTCTTTATCAATAATTTCCAACTGGGTTTTTAGCACTTTTATCTCCGCATTAATGGCGGTTAATTTGGCGGAGATTGTTAGCTTATTTGCCTCAATGCTATTCCGTTCTAAAAGTAGATTCGTAGAATCTATGGTTCCTATCAACTGACCTACTTTTACAATAGCGCCTTCAGTGATATCAAACTGTTCTAACTTTCCTACTGCTTCTGCGGAAATAATGGTTTCATCAACATCAAAATTCCCGAAGGCATCTGATGTGTCATCATCATCCTTGCAACTTATTACAATAAAACTGCTTAAAAATATCAGAAATAGTGTTTTTATGGTGTATTTATAGTTCATAGCTAGTTCCCTTTTAAAGTATTATATGTTAACGTGGCCAATATCAACTGTATGTAATGCAGCTCTTTATTAAGTTTAGCAGAGGACTCTGTGTTAAGTTGATCGGTATAATCAGAGGCAGTGGCTGTACCATTCAATAATTCTGATGACATGCTCTTAGATACCAATTTTTGAGCTTCAATAATTTCGTCATCAGTGGTCATCAATTCCTTGTATTTGGCAATTTCTGTACGCTGCTTTATAAGTCCTCGTTCAAAAGCTAATTCTGCTCGAGTGCGCTGCTGGGTTAATAAGGACTGACCAATTAGCAGTTGAGCTCTATCACTACTAGTCTTATGCCAATCCCAAATATTCCATTTAATAGCTACACCAGCCATTGCCATTGGCCTTACAGATTGATCAAAAATGTTATACCCAGGATAGCCCAAGCCAACGGTTCCGAATAGCCCAACATAAGGCTTTCGAGCATTCGAGACCAATGCATCTTTGGCTTTTAACCCTTCAATTTTGGTATCAATTAAAAAGAGTTCGGGTCGATTTATTATTGCACTAGATGTTAATTTAGGTTGAGGTATTTGCAGTGTACTTGTTTTATTAAGGTTAAAACCTGTATAATTATTTAGTGTAGCTAGTAAAGCATTTTCGTTAAACGAGAGCTCAGTAGTTCGTTGTTTCAATTTAAGCTGCTCTGCAGCCAATATTTGCAATTTAGATTTAGTAGCTACACCACCTTCAACTGCGCCTTTTAACTGGTCATATTTTTTGTTCAGTACTACAATATGCCCACTTAATATTTCTTGGTTAGTTCTTACTACTAAGAGCGTAGCATAAACACCTATTACCTGCGATTTAATTTTTATCTTATCAATTTCGAGCATTCGCTGTTGCTCGTCATAACTAAGCGAATCTATTAGTTTCTTTTTAGAGGCCAAATGACCATTATAAATAGTTTGATTAAAATTAACCAATAGTCTATTAAAGTTTAAAGGGGCTTCTGGGGCTGTAAAACCAGGAACTGGAATAGAGATGGCAATCTGCTCATTCTGTATTGTTGCATTGCCATTTAGCTCCATCGTAGGCAGATTATAAT
>CAZDQR010000361.1:1900-3133 GCA_964507315.1 uncultured Roseivirgaceae bacterium | reverse complement strand
ATTTAGTGGGTTTTCTCCACTTCTAAACCGTCCAGTTTTTGGGGAAGCTTACACCGTCATCCCGATAGCTATCGGGATTAATTTGACAACGTATTATTCTGCTTTGCACCAATGGTATTTCTTGGAGCTAGCAAATCGAAAAGTTTGCCCTTGTTGATTATTAGGAGGAGGTTAACCGTTCACATAATTGTTACAACACTCACCCATAATTGGGGGAGCTTTTTAGTAACTTTCCAATTGAACTAAATCTTACCTAAAAATGAAGCGAATTATTCTGATGAGTTGTCTATTATGGGCAACATTAACAGTCAGCATAGCGCAAGAAACCTTTCCTCGGAACGATGTACGAGACGAGCGGGTTGAAGCCTATGCACTAACCAACGGAACTGTAGTTGTTGATTATCAAACTACTATTTCAAATGCCACTCTTCTTATTAAAGAAGGTAAAGTGGTACAAGTAGGAGCTGGACTAACCATTCCAAAAGGTTACATTATTATCGACCTCAAAGGGAATTATATATATCCTTCCTTTATCGATCCTTATACCAATTATGGAATGCCTACGGAAAAGCATAAACGAGGAAAAAGCCCTTGGAGCAATGCAGAACAAATACAATCCAATAATAAAGGTGCCTTTAATAGTAATGAAGCCATAAAAGCAGAATATAGTGCAGCTAATAATTTTAGTGTAGATTCCAAAACTGCTAAATCTCTTCGAGAACAAGGGTTTGGCTCAATGCTAACCTTTAGAGCTGATGGTTTGGCAAGAGGAACAGGAGCATTAGTTACATTGGCAACAGATAGAGCCAATGAAGTTCTATTAAATGAACATGCCACCGCAAATTATTCTTTTAGTAAAGGGAGCTCTAGCCAATTATACCCAATCTCAACTATGGGGTTTATTGCTGTTTTACGCCAAACTTATTTGGATGCTGCATGGTATAAAGCTCAAAATCCCCGTCCGTTTAAAGATATAAGCTTAGAACATTGGATTTTATCTCAATCATTACCGCAAATATTTGATGCAGATAGTTGGTTGAATGACCTTCGTGCAGATAAGCTCGGAGACGAGTTTGGTGTGCAATACATAATTAAAGGTGGAGGTGATGAATACCAGCGTATTAATGAAATTAAAGCAACTGGAGCACAATTTATTATTCCTATTAATTACCCAGATGCCTACGATGTAGATGACCCTTTTGATGCTAAAGATGTATCATTGGCCAAAATGAA
>CAZDQR010000361.1:0-1800 GCA_964507315.1 uncultured Roseivirgaceae bacterium | reverse complement strand
GACGAAGATGGTTTAGTTCGACTTTCAGGTTGGACAACCGAAAAAGGTTGGGAAGGTAAAGGTCAATTAGTTGATGGGAGTTGGATTCTATGGAGCGCCACAAGAACTGGTGATTTAGATCCTAAAGAAGAGAAAGAGAAAGATGAAAAAGAGGAAGAAAACCCTGTTTTAGGAGAAATGATTTATCCTTTTATTGCACATGGCAATGTTGAGGTTCCTAAAACAGAAACCATTTTATTAAAGAATGCAACACTTTGGACTAATGAGGCCGAAGGAATAATGGAGCAATCAGATATTCTTTTGGTGGATGGGAAAATTTCTAAAATAGGGAAAAATCTTTCTGCTTCTGGTGCCAAAGAAATTGATGCAACCGGCAAGTATATTACTTCGGGAATTATAGATGAACATTCACATATTGGGGCGTCATCGATAAATGATATTGCTACCAATTCTGGTATGGTTCGAATCGGAGATGTACTTGATCCTACCAGTTATAATCTTTATAATGCCTTAGCAGGAGGTGTAACAGCCGTGCAAATTTTGCATGGTTCGGCCAATCCTATTGGAGGGCAGTCAGCATTAATAAAACTTCGTTGGGGAGTAAGCCCAGAAGAGATGAAGATTAAAGGAGCTGATGGCTATATAAAATTTGCTTTGGGTGAAAATGTAAAACGTAGCTCTAACCCAAATTCTATTCGTTTTCCTCAAACCCGAATGGGCGTAGAGCAAGTGTATATGGATGCTTTTTCAAGTGCGGTTGAATATGAGAAAAAATGGAAATCCTATAATGGCTTATCTAAAAAGGCTAAAGTTGGAGCCTTAGCACCACGAAAAGATTTGGCTATGGAAACGATGGTGGAGATCATCAATAAGAAGCGATTTATTTCATGTCACTCCTATGTGCAATCTGAGATTAATATGCTAATGAATGTGGCAGATCAGTTCAATTTTAACATCAACACATTTACCCATATTTTGGAAGGTTATAAGGTAGCCGACAAAATGTTAGCTCATGGTGTGGGAGCATCCACTTTTTCTGATTGGTGGGCATATAAATGGGAAGTACGTTATGCTATCCCATATAATGCTGCCATTATGCATAATGCCGGCATTACTGTTGCCATAAACTCTGATGATGCTGAAATGGGTAGAAGACTAAATCAAGAAGCCGCAAAATCAGTTAAATATGGTGGAATGAGTCAGGAAGATGCTTGGAAAATGGTGACATTAAATCCTGCTAAACTACTTCATTTAGATGACCGAATGGGGAGCTTAAAAGTGGGCAAAGATGCCGATGTGGTGGTTTGGTCAGGTAATCCACTTTCTGTTTATACCAAAGTGGAAACAACTATAATAGATGGAGTTATTTATTTTGATGCTCAGAAAGATGCAGAAATGGATCAGTGGATTGAAAAGGAACGTGCTCGATTAATTCAGAAAATGAAGGCAACTAAAAAAGGGGGAGGCAAGATGCAAAAATCGCATGGTATGATTCAAAAATCTTTCCATTGCGATGACCTTACTGTTGACCTAAACACTTTAAATCAATAAGAACATGAAGAACTTTATATATACATTCATACTTATTTTCTCAGTTTCAGCGGTAATGGCACAATTGCCTCAGCCAGCCGAACCTCAATCCGATGCTATACTATTAAAAGGAGGTATTGCACATTTGGGTAATGGAAAAGTAATTAAAAACTCATTAATTGGGTTTGACGAAGGCAAGATTACGCTAGTTGCGGATGCTACAACTTCTAAAATTGATGTGGCAGGTTACACTGTAATTAATATTGCTGG
>CAZDQR010000360.1:0-3141 GCA_964507315.1 uncultured Roseivirgaceae bacterium | reverse complement strand
AATGTGTAAGTGTAGTGTCGAAAATGGTGGGGGGGAAGTTCTGCCAACCGAAGTAGGACACTTAACAAGAGAAGAGCAAAAGAATAATGTGCGCTTGGGCTGCCAAGTAAAAGTGAAACAGGACCTTGAAATTAGAGTATCAGATGAAATTTTTGGTATTAAAAAGTGGGAATGCGAAGTTATTGAAAATTATAATGTGGCCACTTTTATTAAGGCGTTTACAGTTAGATTACCCGAAGGAGAAACACTTGATTTTCAAGCAGGAGGTTACATTCAAATAGATGTACCTGCCATTGAGGTTGATTTTAAGGATATGAACATTGAGCCTGCTCCAAGTGATCCGGAAGGCAAGGACAAGTTTAAAGAAGATTGGGATAAGTTTGGTTTGTGGGATTTGAAAATGAAGAATGATGAGGAAGTCTTCAGAGCTTATTCAATGGCAAATCACCCTGCTGAGGGTAATATTGTAATGCTTACTATTCGTATTGCAACACCGCCTTGGGATAGAGCTAAAAACAAATGGATGGATGTAAATCCTGGTATTTGTTCTTCGTATGTGTTCTCTCGTAAGCTTGGAGATAAAGTAACTATTTCGGGCCCTTACGGTGAATTCTTTATTAAAGATACAGATGCTGAAATGGTGTATGTTGGAGGTGGTGCTGGTATGGCTCCAATGCGATCGCATTTATTTCACTTATTTCATACACTAAAAACAGATAGAAAAGTTAACTTCTGGTATGGAGGTAGATCTAAGCGAGAACTATTTTATGTAGATGAGTTTAGAGATATTGAAAAGAAATTTCCAAATTTTAAATTCCACATTGTACTTTCAGATCCATTACCGGAAGATAACTGGGTGGAGAAAAAGGATATGGATGATACCGAAGGAGATGGTTTTGTAGGCTTTGTACATAATGCTGTAATTGATCAACAATTGTCTAAGCACGATTCACCCGAAGACATTGAATTTTATTACTGTGGCCCACCAATGATGAATAATGCGGTGCAAAAAATGTGTGAAGATTGGGGTGTTCCACCTGAAAATGTATCTTTTGATGATTTTGGAGGGTAATCCTTTTATAACTTATTTAAAGCTTGGCGTACGCCAAGCTTTTTTTTTGCGTTAATTTTACTAAATGTTTAGAACCGACCTCAATCACTTTCTTCAATCTTTCGATACGCAGTTTATGTATAAACTGATGGAGTCCATCTCTTTTATGGGCACTATTTATATGCTTCTATTAACTATACTAGTACTTATTGGTGGCATTAATGTGAGAAAGGGATTCTTGGTATTAAACGTTTTAGGGTGGTCGGTGCTTTTTATGCTGGGTGCCAAAAACTACTTTGATTACCCACGACCGTTAGCCGTAGATACAGCTTTAAATAGTTTTGGTAGAGCTCAAACCACTGAAAATTTAGTGGAGTTACAGCCATCATCATTTTTCGAAGGGTTTTCTAACGAGCTATTGCACAAAATCAGATCGAGTGATGTGGGGCGTTATGGATTGCCTTCTGGTCATACCATGATAATTACAGCTGTGTGGTTAAGTATCGCATTATTAATGCGAAAGAAGTGGCTTTGTGTATTTAGTATTGGCTTAATCTTGCTTACTATGATATCACGCATGTATTTGGGTATGCATTATTTAGGAGATGTGTCACTAGGTTTGCTGCTAGGCTTACTGTTTACATTCGGGTTTAACTTTATATATAAACGTAGTGGGCTTAAAGAGGAGGTTACAACGAATTTTGCTAGCAGAGTATTTTTAGCTGTACCCATTATTCTATTCTTTTTTAGTACCGTTATTCCAAGTTTTCAAGCAGGTGCCTTAATTGGATTAAACTTGGGATTACTTCTCATTTTATCTATTTGGGGAATTCCAACATTGGTAGATTCTTATCTTAAAAGAGCCATAAACGCCTTAATTTTTGTTCTACTGTATTTTGCGATGTTCTTTTTATCACGAACACTTGGAATGCCTAAAGTAGGGTTGCTTTCGATGTTGGTATTTGTAGTTTTAAATTTTACAACCTTGATGTTATCCTTTTATATAGGGAAGTTAGTAGGTGCTGTTAAGTTTAAAACTAGCTAGACTCAGTTAACTCTTGTGCTACAATTTCTTTGGTAAAATAATTATAAACGAGTGTTAAAATTAACACAAATACCGCAGCGGAAACGGCTATAATTACATCATAAAACACTTCTAATGAAAGTGAAATTCGAATCAGAATGGTCGCAAACACGAAAGCCGAATACCTAAATATTTTATAGTAGTTCATTGTATAACGTAAGGCAACCAACACAATAATTATATCGCTAAAAATTAAAATGGTGTAAAATGTATGAAACGAGTGTAAATAGTGCCCAGTAAGTAGTAAGGCCTTAATATCGAGATAGCCAACAATCCAAAATGCGACTAAAAGCAAAAGAGCTAGCCTCTTTTTTAGGTTTATAAATTTTTCTTGATCGTCTTCGATTGTAGATATTTTAACGTGCTTTTGCAGTTTAGAATTTAGCCCTAGAATAAAAAATATAGCGATGGCGCCAAAGCCATACACCATCATTTCTTTTAAAGGATTAGAGGTGGCTTCCCAGCTGAAGTTAGAGCCCATATGGCTAAATGCTTTAAAGCCATCTCTTAAAAAAATCAATGAAATGAGCTCAAATTGTTTGCTTACCGATTTAGAAACAGACGTGGGTAAAATAAATATTAGCCCAAAGAGCTCAGTGATTAAAAGCATAGTAAACACCACTTCTATAGAAAAAAAGGATTTTTAAAATGCTGGGTAAACAACCCTAACGATATTACATCATTAATAACTAATACACTGGCGAGCGTTAAAATAACAAAAGTAGCAACTAGAATACTGCTTATTAGGTAAGAGCTTTTTTTGTAAACTACTCTTTCTTTAGTTTTTTGTCGTCTAAGTTTTTGTCAAGAAATTCATTGATTTTATCGATGTTAAGGTTGCCCTTAATCTCCCCAAATTTATCAATTTTAATTTCAAACCCTTCTAGGTCTTTGTGCACCTTAGGACTGTCTTTTTTTTGTTTGCTCATAACACAATTTGTTTAATTGCAGTATCAATTCGATTGATTGATTCTTCAACTCCAAGTACTGCTAATATACCCATTAA
>CAZDQR010000359.1:0-3148 GCA_964507315.1 uncultured Roseivirgaceae bacterium | reverse complement strand
CCGTTAAAAAATGGGAGCATTTGTTAGGATTAAGAACATCAAATATAAATGTTCTTATCAATTATTCTTATGAAATCAAGCTTAGAAACTTCCAGAAATTATTGATGTGCGATACTTGTTATACAAACACCAAGCTACCAGTAATGAAAAGAATAAAATGATTAGAATAAGAGTTGCGATTGGTTGATTAAATAAGACAAGCAACAATGCGAGCAAAAGAGCAATTGATACTAACAGTAAAACACTCGTTGTAGAGAGTATTTTACCTAACTTATTAAACCAATATTTCTCAAAATTGGTTGTTTTATTAATACTTTCTTTAAGATTTGGAGCAAGTGCTACCCCAATAATCATGAACATTGCGCCTTCTGAAACAATAAAAACCACTAATAGCAAGGTGCCAAATTGAAGCACTCCAATTCGTTGAAGAATATGCTCAAAACGGAGCCCTACCAACCAAGTGGTTACATCCATAATTCCGATACTAATAATGATGGAAAGTATTATTAGCAAAGTTGTTCGAACAGATACTTCTATAAACAGCCGAAAGCCTGAAGCTCCAAGAATTTTACGTAAGCCTAGTTTTTCTGCGTTTCCAAATCCTTTTTTAGTGAGATAAATAGAAAAGGTGGAAACAGAAAAAAGAATAATTAACAGTTCTATCACTAAAATCAAAGCCATCCCTTGATTCGAATTAATACTCTGGTGAACACTAAATAAAAAAACACCAAAACTGATGGCCGAAGCCATCCCTCCTACTTGCATCCATAAAGAGGATTTTAAAGCAAGGAGCTCGTTAAGCACATTCTGTAAAGGTTTTTTAATCACATGTATCTATTGACAATTACTATACCGTACTATTAGAAAAATACAATAATGCCTCCTACAACACCAAAGAGCAAACTTATGCTGAAATATTAAAAAATGAATCCAATATTGGTCGTTCACAAATGAACAAAAACAATTAAGACTGATCGGGTTTTAACCATTTTAATACCGAAACAGGCTCAAACATCTTTAAGCTTCCAATAAGTGTTGATGGATCGGTATCCTCTAATACCATTGCGCGGTTTTGCGGCTTTAAAAACCCTTCCTCAACCATTACATCTAACTGTTTTAATAACGAATTGTAAAACCCGTTAATATTATATAGCCCTATAGGTTTTTGGTGCAAACCAAGCTGTGCCCAAGTAAGCATTTCGCTTACTTCCTCTAAGGTTCCAAAACCACCTGGCATGGCTATAAAAGCATCAGAAAGTTGCTCAATTTTTTGCTTCCTTTCATGCATAGAATCCACCAAAATGAGTTTGCTCAAGGCAACATGGCCCACTTCTTTTTTATTGAGGAAATGAGGAAGAATACCAGTAACTTCTCCACCCGCTGCCAATGCCGCATTAGCAATTTTGCCCATTAAGCCAATATTGCCACCGCCATACACTAAGTGAAATCCATTGGCACCCAAATAGGTGCCTAATTCAATAGATTTTTGTTCATAGGTAGAATTAGCTCCTAGGCTAGAACCACAAAATACAGCAACGGATTTAATAGTATTCACTATGCTCCTGAGAACATTCCTAATAAACCAATCATATTAAGTAGTACTAATAATATTACCACAGGAATTACATACTTAAGCATTATCACAAATACTTTAGCCGGCACAATACCCATATACGATTTAGTGAATCCTTCAGATCCATCACCAATATGCTCTACTACTGTATGTATGTCTAATACCCAACCTACGTACACACTCGTCATTAGGGCTACTACTACAATAAAGAATGTTCCAAAAACCGTATCCAGAATATCGAAGAAGCCTGTAACTGTTGCTCCTTGAAACCAAGGCATTGCCATTTCATTAAAGAAATTACCATCAATAGCTGTTAATGCAGAAGGTATTCCTACCACAAAGGCTAAGATACCAACCACCCAAGCAGATTTTTTACGACTCCACTTTTTCTCATCCATAAAATAAGAGGCTGGCACTTCTAAAATTGAGATAGAAGACGTTAATGCCGCTACTGATAGTAACAAGAAAAATGACCCTCCTACAATATGTCCGAAAGGAATTTGAGCAAATATTTTTGGCAATACTACAAACGTTAATGTAGGGCCTTGGCTAGGCTCCATTCCGAAGGCAAACACAGCAGGGAAAATCATAAAACCAGCTAATAAAGCTACGCCAGCATCCATTGCACCAATCCATAAACCACTCGTAATAATATTCGCCTTTTTAGGCAGATAAGAACCATAGGTTATCATAATTCCCCACCCAATACTCATAGAGAAGAATGCTTGCGACAGCGCTGTTAAAAACGTATTCGCATTTACTTTAGACCAATCCGGAATGAGATAAAACTTAATCCCTTCCATAGCACCATCTAAGGTCATACTTCGTATAGCAACTAATAGAAGCAGTACAAATAGCATCGGCATTAATATTTTGGAGGCTTTTTCAATTCCTCCAGAAATCCCTCCGAGTACGATTAATATGGTGAGGATCATAAACACACCAAATAATGGAAGTACGATTGCTGGATTTTGTACAAAAGCCTCAAATGTGATTTGTACATCGAATACAGTCGTAAAAATATAACCTATAGCCCAGCCACCAATAACAGCATAATAAGTGAGTACAAAAAAGCTAATTGATAAAGCTAAAATTGGAGACAACATCCAAAATTTATTAGCTTTCGTATTTTTAAAAGCACCTACTGTACTACTACCCGCATAACGGCCTAAGCCCATTTCGGTAAATAATAACGGCACGCCTATAAGCACCACACAAAATATATAGATAATTACAAAAGCGCCTCCACCGTTCTGGCCTGTGATGTATGGGAAACGCCAAATATTACCTAAACCAACGGCCGAACCGGCTGCTGCCATAATAAATCCAAATTTCGATCCCCACTGATCTCTTTCTCCTCCTGCTTGTGCTGCCATTATTTTATCTGTTTACTTCAAATGTGTTTGTCATTCCGAGCTTCTTACGGAAGTTGTTTTACTTTACCTGAGATTCCCATTTTCACAGGAATGACGTTACTATGATTTTTCCAAGCGGCAATTTCATAAAATGTGGGCTAAATCCAAAATTTAACTTACTTCTTTTGAAGAGCGGTGTCTTAGATGGATGCAATTAAGC
>CAZDQR010000358.1:0-3189 GCA_964507315.1 uncultured Roseivirgaceae bacterium | reverse complement strand
GAGATCAAGCTATTTGGGGTGACAAGATGCACCAGCTCACCTTTCTTGCTCAAAACACATTGATGCATGTTAATGTAAAAGTATCTGCAGACAATGCTGTAAATAAGGCAAAAGCTATTGAAATAGCAAAACTGATTATTTCGAAGCTTTAATTTGAGATTATTTCGAAGGATAATTAAGATTTCATAAAAAAAGGATGGCCATGGTCATCCTTTTTTTATGAACTAATATTTTATTACCCACATTTAGAATACCCGCAATTTTTGCAGTTGAGGCATCCTTCTTCGTAGATTAACCCGTCTTCTCCACACTCGGTACAAGTTGTGTTTTTAGGTTTGGTGCCATCTGGTAGCATTTTAGATAAGGCACGAACTACCCCATTTTTCCACGTATTTAAAGAATCGTCACTTAGCTCTAAGTTGTTTACTAGGCTAATGGCATATTTTAATGGCATTCCGTGACGTAACATGCCAGAAATTAGCTTGGCATAATTCCAGAATTCTGTGGTAAATGAGCGAGAAAGGCCCTCAATGGTTACATTAAAACCGTCCTTATCTTTATACCTAAAATCATAACGCTTAGTGTCGTTGTCATTCAAGTTCTTAATCACTTTGCCTGTAGATACATAACTAGGTAGATGGAAGGCATCTTCTGCTTTACCCGTAAATATTTCGTAAGGCTTATTATTCATCATACCCACAACGGCTAACCATTTTTCATGGTTATTATTAAACCTAATAATTTTAGCTTCTAATGTTTTAGGCCTTTTGGGAGCAGCAGTCTCACTAAATTCATTGGTATTGTCTTTCTTTTCATCCTTAGAAACCAGCACACCATCCCTCGAGCCATCTCTATAAACTGTCATTCCTTTACAGCCTTGTTTCCAACCTTCCATATAAATATTATGGATAACGGATTCTGGTGTTTCCTTAGGCACGTTTACAGTAACTGAAATCGAATGATCTACCCATTTTTGCACCTTGCCTTGCATCTGCACCTTTTTAATCCAATCGATGTCGTTGGCCATGGCATTATTATAAGGAGATGCTGTTACTAATTCGTCCATCTCTTGGTCTGTCAACGTAGAAATTTGATCTTCTGAGTATCCCTTTGCTTGCAACCAAATTTTAAACTTATGATGCACTACAAAGTATTCTTCCCATGCATCACCAGTATCATCGGTAAAGCTTACAGTAACGTTTTGGTCGGTTGGGTTTACCTTTTTTCTGCGTTTATAAGAAACTTGAAAAACAGGTTCCAAACCAGAAGATGTTTGGGTCATTAAAGAAGTGGTGCCTGTTGGCGCAATAGTAAGTAGGGCAATATTTCTACGACCTTTCTCTATCATTGATTGATATAATCCAGGATTTGCCTCCTTAATTCGGTTAATAAAAGGATTATTTAATTCTCGTTGGGCATCAAAAATCTCGAATGCACCACGTTCAGAGGCCATCTCAACAGAAGACGCATAAGCGGCTAATGCCAATGATTTTTGCACATTTTCAGCAAAAGAAGTAGCCTCGTCTGTTCCGTAAGTGATGCCTAATGCTGCAAGCATATCTCCTTCGGCAGTAATTCCTAAACCTGTTCTTCGGCCTTGAAGGGTCTTCTTTTTAATTTTTTCCCAAAGCTTATGTTCGCTATGTTTGATTTCATCTGGTTCAGGATCGTTTTTTATTTTGGTAAGAATAGCGTCAATTTTTTCTGCTTCTAAATCAACCACATCATCCATCAAACGTTGGGCAATGCGCACGTGACTTTTAAATTTTTCAAAATTAAAGCTAGCATCATCCGTAAATGGCTGATCTACATAGCTGTATAGGTTAATGGCCAATAAACGGCACGAATCATAAGGACAAAGAGGGATTTCTCCGCAAGGGTTTGTAGAAACTGTTTCAAATCCTAAGTCGCTATAACAATCTGGAATAGATTCTTTAATGATCGTATCCCAAAAAAGAACCCCCGGCTCTGCCGATGCCCAAGCATTATGAACTATTTTGTCCCAAAGACCTTTTGCATTGGTTAACTTTTCTATCGATGGGTTTTTACTGCCAACAGGGAACTGCTGCTTGAAATTTGTATTGGTTTGCACAGATTTCATAAAGGAATCTGACAGTTTTACTGAAACATTGGCTCCTGTAACTTTGGTTTTATCTTGCTTGGCATCTATAAACGATTCTGCATCTGGGTGATTTACAGAAATGGAGAGCATTAATGCTCCTCTACGCCCATCTTGGGCTACTTCTCTAGTTGTATTTGAGTAGCGTTCCATAAATGGAACAACACCTGTTGAGGTGAGAGCACTGTTCATTACCGAGGTGCCTTTAGGTCTAATGTGCGTTAAATCGTGCCCAACGCCACCACGCCTTTTCATTAACTGCACTTGCTCTTCATCAGTTAATAAAATGGCTCCATAACTATCCGATTTATTTCCAGGCCCAATTACAAAGCAATTAGAGAGCGAAACATATTGGTGGTTATTACCAATGCCCGACATTGGGCCTCCTTGCGGAATTAAATATTTAAAATTTTCGAGTAGTCCATATATCTCTTCTTCAGAAAGAGGATTTGGATACTTTGTTTCTATACGAGCTAATTCTTTTGCCAAACGTTGGTGCATTTGGGCTGGGGACTTTTCATAAAGGTTTCCTGCAGAATCTTTTAGGGCATATTTATTTATCCAAACATTGGCTGCTAAGTCATCGCCTTTAAAATATTCCATCGAAGTGGCAAGTGCTTCTTCGCGGGTGTAAATTGTGGCGGGTTCATCCTTAATTAAAAGCTTTTTTCGCTCTTCCATTTTCTCTGCTGCCACAGGCTCATCTGTTTTGTTTTCCACAGGAGTTACAGGTTCTGTTGGCGCTGAAAATAGCTCAAGTGTATTCGCAATTTCATCAGTAGTAGAGATGGCAGGCATAGGTAGTAGGTTAAGAATTTCTAAAGCACTAAAATACAAGTATAAGTTTATCAAAAATTGTGATATATCTCACGTTTTAGGATTTATTTTTTAATAACTGCAAACATTAAAAAGGTCTTTAAATGACTATATTGAAAGAATTTTTGGTTGAAATATGCATTTCTATAATTCTGACATACAGCTAGTTATAAAAGCATCCTAAGTTGTTAAAAAAAACTATTAGAGATAATCACTTAGCTACATAATATAATCTTTGTAAATTGCATATCTAT
>CAZDQR010000357.1:1461-3197 GCA_964507315.1 uncultured Roseivirgaceae bacterium | reverse complement strand
GAAATATGCTCTGGTAGCATAGGAATGGTTCTATCTACCAAATAAACCGAAGTAGCTCTTTTTACAGCCTCGTCTTCCAAGGCTGTTTTAGGGCGCACATAATGGGTTACATCGGCAATATGAATACCTATTTCTACATTGCCATTTTTGAGTGGTTTGTAGGAGATGGCATCATCAAAATCTTTGGCATCAAGAGGATCAATGGTAAAGGTGGTGACCTGTCTAAAATCTTTCCGCTTTTTTATCTCCTCAGCAGGAAGCTTATCGTTTAGCTTGTTTGCTTCGTCTTCTACTATGTTAGGAAACTCAAATGGCAGGCTAAATTCGGCCATAATCGAGTGCATTTCCGTCTCGTGTTTACCGGCAGGCCCTAATACACGAATCACTTCCCCTTCGGGGTTTTGTCCGTGGCTCGGCCATTTATTAATTTTTACAATTACCTTATCCTTATGGTTTGCATCCAACACCTTATTTAGGGGGATAAAAACATCAATGTGGATTTTTCGGTTATCGGGTACGACAAAGGCATAGCGTGTTGAAAATTCAATTTTCCCCACTAGCTCAGAAGCCTTTCTTTTTAGAATTTTTTCTACTTGTCCTTCGGGGCGTTTGCCATGCTTTGTTGGAAACACCATTATTTCTACGGTGTCACCATCCATGGCTTGTTTTAGCAAGTCGGTCTTTACCCACACATCTCCGTGATCGGAGGTGGTTACAATATAAGCAAATCGTGCGTTTACATGGTCAACAATACCTGTTACAGTTTCTGCTTTTTTAAGACTTTTATAGCTATTTCTTAGCTTCTCTACTTTTCCTTCTCGCGCAAGCATTTCTAAAATCGGTAACACCGAGGCTTTAGAGGATGAATCGCGAATGTTTAATCGTTTGATTAGTTGTTTGCTCGAAAATGCCTTGCTCATGTTACAATCTATGTAATCAAGGACTTTTGCTTTTATTACTTTAGGGTCAAATTTTCGTTTTCCTCCAATTCGAGGAGACCCTTTTTCGTTTCGTTTATTACTCATAATTATTGTTCAAAAATACAGAATTATTTATCGTCAATTCTGTTTCATTATTCGTCATTCCTGCGAAGGCAGGAACCTGTTGGATATATAAGGGATTTTTGAGGGGTTCCTGCTTTCGCAGGAATGACGTTGTTATCTTGTGATAATGTTTATTTATTCCACAATGTGGATATTCTTTTCATTTATTAAAGGTTGCCCTTTTAGTCTTAACAGTAACTGGGCTGTTACAATTACATCTCTAGCACAGTACTCAGCTATTCGTTCTAAGCCCTCGCCATTTTCATTTTCTTCATAAAAGACTTGGCTAACTTGGCTTCCATCAATATCTGATTTACTCGATGGGATTTCAAACAGCGCAGCTAGCAAATCTAGTGAAGTGTAGTTCTTTCTATCTCCAAATTTCCAAAGCTCCATTGTATCGATATGATTAACTTCCCAAGGTTTTTTAGTCGCAGTATCTAATAATTCTGGGAGTTGGAGGCTATTGACTAACAGCCTTCTAGAGAGATAAGGAAAATCAAATTCTTTTCCGTTATGACCGCATAGATACGTGGTTTTAGGATTAAACTTACTAATAACTTCAATAAATTTTTCTAAAAGTTCTTTTTCGTTGTCACTAGAAATCGATCGAACTCTAAAATGCCACTCCTCTTCTTGGTGCACATAAAAGCCGATAGCGACTACTATTACTTGGCCAAATTCTGCATAAAT
>CAZDQR010000357.1:0-1361 GCA_964507315.1 uncultured Roseivirgaceae bacterium | reverse complement strand
CGCAAAATAGCTCACCCAATATTCATTAAATAAGTGAAACACTTCTTCGGTAATTACTTCAATTTGCTGGGTTGAATTAGCTTCAACCTTATCAAACCTATGCCTAAGAATTGACGTTTGTTCTACTTTTTCGCCCTTTTTATTATAACCTTTTGAGGCCACAATTATATTTTCTAAGGCGAAATTATTTGAATTTACTACATGTACTGTCCAGTAATTTTTACCGGTGGAATCATCTAACTTAATGGCAATGGATATGCCTTCGACTTGAGGTTTAGTTATA
Source organism: uncultured Roseivirgaceae bacterium (assembly GCA_964507315.1). GTDB lineage: Bacteria > Bacteroidota > Bacteroidia > Cytophagales > Cyclobacteriaceae > JAKISE01. Next base: position 1,078 of record CAZDQR010000357.1, on the reverse strand, counting down.
TCCTTTTTCATTCAACAACCTCTTTCATTCCCATTAAATTAATAAGGTTATTTTTTAGTTTGGTTTGAACTTCTTCCATATCCACCTTACTGCCTAGTTCATGGCCTAATGAGGTCACAGCTTTGTCGTCTATACCACACGGAATGATATTGCCAAAATAACTTAGATCTGTATTTACGTTTAGTGCTAAACCATGCATGGTTACCCAACGACTAGTTTTTACGCCAATCGCACAAATTTTTCTAGGTTTCCACAAAACGCCTTGCTCTTCTTCCTTATCATAATCGAGCCATACACCCGTAAATTTATTTACTCGGCCAGCTTTAATGCCATATTCCGCCAAAGTTAGAATAACTGATTCTTCGAGTAAACGAAGATATTTGTGGATGTCTGTAAAAAAATTATCTAGGTCGATGATTGGGTAGCAAACCAACTGCCCGGGCCCATGATAAGTGATATCTCCACCTCTGTTAATTTTATAATAAGTGGCTTCTTTTTCTTTTAACCCATCCTTATCCAACAGAAGATTGGATTCGCTTCCACTTTTACCTAAGGTGTAAACATGAGGGTGCTCAACAAAAAGCAACCTGTTGGGAGTAAGGTGCTGCTCTTTTTCTGGCAAATTCCTATTTGCTAGTTTCAGATCAACCACCGATTTAAAAAGGCCTTCTTGGTAGTCCCAGGCTTCTTGGTAATCTTTAAGTCCTAAGTTTTGGACTTCTACAGTATGGTTTTGGTTGGCGTTCAAGTTGTAAAGATAAGAAAATGACGTCATTGCGAAGGAGGTACGAATGAAGCAATCTGTTTTTTTTATTCAGATTACTTCGTTCCTCGCAATGACGTTATTTAATGATTATTTTTTGGCTTTACCAGCCATTAGTTCAACACTACGCTCAATAAAGTCTGTTAAGTCTTTACCAGAAAGCATGTTTTGAGAAAGCATACCTAAATCAAATGCTTGCTTAGCAATTTTAATTTGGTCAGCTTCTTTTTTAGCAGCTAGTACTTTAGCAATAACAGAATGGTTTGCGTTTACCGAAACATTATATGAATCTGGCATTCCGCCCATCATATTAAA
>CAZDQR010000356.1:0-3222 GCA_964507315.1 uncultured Roseivirgaceae bacterium | reverse complement strand
TGAGGCTCGAATGGAGGAAATTATTGAGCATGTTCACGCTGAAATTATAAACAGTGGCTACGAAGGCAATTTAGCTGGTGGTATTGTACTTACCGGTGGTGGATCGCAACTTCAATCGGTGAAGCAATTAGTGGAATATATGACGGGTGTTGATGTAAGAATCGGTCACCCTAATGAGCATTTGGGTAAGAGCACTTCGGATATTAAATCACCAATGTATGCAACTTCCATTGGCCTTGTTTTATCTGGATTTATGGATATTGACGATAGACAAAACACATATGACGAAGAACTTTCTAGCACGAAGCAAGAAGTAAATAGTCCTACTGATAATGCTAAATCTTTTATGCAGAAAATAATTTCTAAAACGAAAGGATTACTGATTGATGATATGAACGATGGAGCGTATTAATAATTAACAAGGATCAATTAACAATTAGTAATTAACAATGTTCAATTATCAATCCATAATTCACAATTAAGAATAACGAATGTTTAATAACTAGTAACTAAATAATAACATTATGTCTGACAACATGTACAATTTTGAACTCCCAACACACCACAAATCAATTATTAAGGTGATTGGAGTAGGTGGGGGTGGTAGCAATGCCGTAACTCATATGTTTAACCAAGGTATAAAAGATGTGGAATTCGTTGTATGTAACACCGATGCACAAGCCTTGAAAAGTAGTCCTGTGCCCAACAGGCTCCAAATAGGAATTAATCTAACCGAAGGGTTGGGAGCGGGTGCAAATCCTGAAAAAGGGGAGAATGCAGCCATTGAAAGTAAGGATGACATTCGTGAAATGATTGGGAACGATACCAAAATGATATTTGTAACTGCCGGAATGGGTGGTGGTACAGGTACTGGTGCTGCTCCGGTTATTGCAAAAATCGCCAAGGATATGGATGTGCTTACTGTTGGTATTGTAACCATTCCTTTTGCCTTCGAAGGCAAGAAAAAAATGCGTCAAGCAGAAAAGGGTATCGCAGAACTTAAACGTAATTGCGATACTGTTTTAATTATCCTAAATGATAAATTAAAAGAGGTTTATGGTAACCTTGGTATAAACGAAGCTTTTGCCAAAGCTGATAATGTACTTACCAATGGCGCAAAAAGTATTGCAGAAATAATTACAGTTACAAGCCATGTAAATGTAGATTTCGAAGATGTTAAAACTGTAATGCATAATGCTGGTGCAGCCGTAATGGGTTCTGCAGTAGTAGAAGGTGATGATAGAGCCTTGAGGGCAGCTGAAGGAGCTCTAAATTCTCCTTTATTGAATAATAAAAATGTGCACGGGGCTCAAAAAATCCTATTGTCGATTATATCTGGTGTAGATGCAGAATTGCAAATGGATGAGTTAACCATTATTACTGATTACATTCAGGAAATGGCAGGTGATGAAGCTGAAATGATTTTTGGCCACGGTGTGGATGAAGAATTAGGTGCTAATATTAGAGTTACCGTAATTGCAACCGGTTTTGAAGAACCTATAGGTAAGGTTAGCAATGGTGAACCAGAACGTAAGGTGTATAATTTGGATTCTGAAAAGCAGGCAACAATGTTTCAAACTCCTGAAAACACCAGGACAACTAGCATGGAGCCAGAGATTATTACTAGTTCTATAGCGCCAATTAATAATGAGCCTCCTGTTGAAACCACAGAAGTAGATGAGTTTTCAAGTGGATTTAAATTTGATATGGGTTCTCAAGGTAATACAGAGCTAGCCGAAGAAAATGATTTGTTTGAGAATGAAGAAGAAGAGGAGTTGGTAATGCACACAGCAAAATCTTCGCTTCCTCATGATTTCGATCTTTCTTCGAGCCGTAAAGAAGTGTTGGATCATAAAAGGCGAGAGCGAGTTGAAAAGCTAGTAGCTAATAATTTTACAAACAAAGAAGAGAATTATAAAACTAAATTTGATGTACCTGCTTTTGAACGCAGGAAAGTGAAATTTGATAATATTCCTCATTCTTCGGAACGAAATATATCTCGTTATAACTTAAATGATGATAATCATATTTTAGGTAATAATAGATTTTTGCACGACAATGTAGATTAAATGTAGTTTTTGAGTAATTAGTTAATAGTGTGTACCACGCAATGGTATTGGCGCAGGCGTCTCGCTTGTTCCTTCGATTAACGTACCAATAAGTACAAAAATAATATCGAGTATTGGGTTTATTCGATTTAAATTGCCTTGGTTCCAGCAAGTCAGACTGCTTGGGGCCGGGCAATTTTTTGTTTAAGTTGGGTATTAGTAGATACGTGGTAGCACCCTTCATGTAAAAGTGTTAAAAAGTCAAGGGGTGACTATCTGCGCGATGGCAAGTAGTCACCCTTTGACTAGATTGTTGCCGTCATTGTCTGGCGTAAGACCAGGTAATCTCACCCGTAGCCAACGGGCATAGGATTGATTTTAGTATTTGGGAGATACGCTGATATTTCCAAAGAGAAAATTCGTGGTATGACGTTATTGGTTGCTACATCGAAAATTATTAGGCTTTAGCCTGAGAACCAGACAACGCTGTTGAGAAAAAAGAAGGTATAAAAAAAGCCAGCTATTTAGCCAGCTTTTTTTATGTTGGTTGTTGGTGAAATTACTAACAACGGTATAATGTATTTCTATTTAGATAAAACTACATTAAATGCAATAAACTGTAAGTTAGTTGCTCCAACTGCTTCAGAAGCATTTTTTACCATTGGGAAAGAATTAATTGTTCCCTTAATTACTCCTGAATCACCAGTAACAAAAGATGCTGCTTCGATTTCAACAACTACTGTTCCTAATGTACTACTCTCTATTGTTAACTTAACGGTTTTGTCGTTATCTGTAAATTCCCATTTTCCATTATCTACAGAAATGTCATTTTCAGAAGTACAAATAAATGCTAACCCTCCATCACTTTTAAAGTTGATTTGGTAAGTCCAAGGACTAGTTTTAGGGTCTAACTTACAAGGAGCAAGTCCAGATAACACAGCATTAACAAAGAATGATGTTGTTGGTACATCTCCAGCAACTGCAGTTGCTGAATAAGGAGGATCAGCATCAGGGTTCTTAGATGCCATTAAAATAAGCATGTCAGTAGTTGCACTATTTGCAATATCTCCATCTATTAAGGTCGCTGATGTAAAGTTATAAATACCAGCAATGTCTGGTGAAGGAATAACTTCATCTTTTTTACAAGAAGAAACTACAACTGCTAGTAAGGCAA
>CAZDQR010000355.1:0-3238 GCA_964507315.1 uncultured Roseivirgaceae bacterium | reverse complement strand
CCATAGCCTCGGAGTAGCTTATAGAGTCGTCAAATGTTACCATTGAGTACTGGGGAATCCACTTTTCTGGATATAGTTTATTAAGATGTGCTTCGATTTTTTTGCGGAGCAAGAAATTTTTATCTGCTACTTTATCTCGCATTTCGATAAAGTTCTCCAAAGCCAAATCGGCAATAGCATTCGCGTTTTGCGGTCTAAAAAGATTAAATTCTTTAAATATTGTTCCCCAATCATCTCCAAATTTTTCAATGGTTTGGTTCAGCTCAAAGCAATCTTCGAACCCGCAGTTCATCCCTTGCCCATAAAAAGGCACCACAGCATGTGCAGCATCGCCCAATAGCATTGTATTATTTTTAATCCAAGGGTGACTTTTAACAGTTACCAAAGAAGAAGCAGGATTCGCTCTAAAATCATCTAATAAAGTAGGCATGTGCTCCAAGGCATCTGGAAATACTTCTCTGAAGAAACTTAGTATTTTATCATCCGAATTCAAGTTGTCAAAAGCATACCCTTCACCCTCAAATGGTAAAAACAGAGTTACTGTAAAACTGCCATCCAAATTGGGTAAAGCAATAAGCATATACTCTCCTCTCGGCCAAATATGTAAACCATTTTTATCAATAGCAAAATCCCCAGTTGCAGTAGCAGGAATCACTAGCTCCTTATACCCATGTGGGATATAGCTTTGAGAATAGGTAAACCGATCTTGCTTTTGCATAGCTGCTCGCACGGCCGAAAAAGCTCCATCGGTTCCAAAGATTAAATTAGATTCAATTTCAAAATCAGTTTTACCATTATTCAGCTTTAGTGTTGTATTCTCAAGATCAACATCCACACATTTGTGATCAAATATAAACTGTACACCTAGTTCTTCTGCCTTATTCAAAAGCAAGGCGTTTAGCCCTCCTCTAGAAATGGAGTTAATAGCCTGCCCTTCTTTCCCATAGGACTGAAAAGTTATTTGACCTGCCATATCGTGCATAATTCTCCCTTTCATAGGAATTATCATTTTTAGTAGCTCCTCTTCTAAGCCTACTTCCTTTAAGGGTTTCCAGCCCCTATCACTTAATGCAAGGTTAATAGATTTACCCACTGAAATATCAGTTTTTCGCAAATCATGTCTTCGCTCAAACACAGTAATATCATGCCCTTGTTTGCGTAAATAAATGGCTAGCAACGAACCAACCAATCCTGCCCCAACGATGCTTATCTTTTTCTGCTGCATTACCTTATGGCTTTTCTTAATAACTGAACAAATGTAAATACATCTTCAAAACGATTGTATAAAGGGGTTGGTGCCACTCGAATTACCCCATTCTGACCATCACTCAAATTGGGCTCTCGCCAATCGGCCACAACTCCTTGCTCAGCTAAAGCATCGAACACTTCGCGCCCATTATTTACCAATGAAATAGATAATTGTGCTCCTCTTTGATCCGGATTATTTGGGGTTAAAATGAGTATTTCATCTTTAGTAAAAGATTCATTTAAAAGAAACTCTAAGTAGCCTGTGAGTAATACACTTTTGGTTCTCATCTGTTCAAACCCCGCTTTATCTACCACATCCAACGAAGCAAGCAAAGCGGCAGTGGTAAGCACATTTGCATTACTCAACTGCCAACCATCAGCTCCCTCCATCGGTTGAAAGCCTTTCTTCATTAGGAAACGCTCTTCTTCATTATGGCCCCACCAACCTGCAAACCGTGGCAAGTCAGAATTACTGGCATGCTTTTCATGCACAAAGGCTCCTGCCACACTCCCAGGTCCAGAATTAAGGTATTTATAATGGCACCAAACTGCAAAATCCACTTGATGATCGTGTAAAGCCAAAGGAGCATTGCCAGCCGCGTGAGCTAAATCAAACCCAACAACCGCCCCAGCAGCATGACCTGCTGTTGTAATGGTTTGAATATCGAATAATTGACCTGTAAAATATTGCACTCCACTAAACATAACCAAGGCTAGTTGGGAGGCATTAGTCTCGATTGATTCTAAAATATCTTCTGTTCTAATTGTGGTTTCGCCCTCTCTAGGTGCTAGTTCAATAATGGCCTCCTCGGGATTAAACCAATGAAATTTAACTTGGCTTTCCAACGCATATTGATCAGAGGGAAATGCACCTGCCTCGGTAATAATTTTGAACCGCTCCTTGGTTGGTCTGTAAAATGAGACCATAAGTAAGTGGAGATTTGTGGTAAGGCTGTTCATCGGCACCACTTCTTCTGGCTTTGCACCTACAATTTTTGCTAGACTTTCTTTGGCAAATTTATGGTAATGAAACCACGGTCGGTCTCCTTCAAAATGACCTTCTACTCCACGTTCTTTCCATAACTCTAACTCTTCATTAATAATTTTTGCAGTGCCTTTGGGCTGTAAGCCTAAGGAGTTTCCTGTAAAATATAGCATCTCTTCTCCTTTGTCTTTGGGGATATAAAACTCATCTCTAAATAATTTTAAAGGATCTTTTTCATCTAAGGATTGAGCGTATGCTAATGAGTTAATGTATTGCATTTTTTAGTTATTTCTATTAATTAATCTAGAAACTTCTCTCCTTTCAACAACTATTAAGCCACTCAAAACAAAGAGTTCCAGCAGGAAATAGCTTAAACCTAAAGAAGTTAATTCTTGATAAGAATATATTACAAAACTAATTGTAAGAAAACAATATACTAGGTTGGCAATAGCAATAACTTTTAGGAATGGGAGCCAATTCCCATCTAAAAAGGAATAGCAGCAAAAAGAATAAATAGTATAAACAAAAGCTATTGAGGATAACACATAAAGCATCTTTGGCGATGCCCCAAAAAGTTCCTCAAATCTTGCTAAGACACCTATTAGAAGAAAGCCAGTTAAAAAAGCTCCAATACTATCAATCAAAAAAATATTCTTCGCATTTAGGGCCATTCCATCAAAATAATTCCAACTGATCTTTGTTTAAAGCACCTTCGTGCTCCAAAAGCCATTTCTTTTTATCGAGGCCACCTGCATAACCCACCAAATCGCCATTGGTGCCAATTACCCGATGGCAAGGCACAATAATAGCAATAGGGTTTTTCCCATTGGCAGATGCCGCAGCTCGGATTACCTTTTCATTACCAAGTTTTCGAGCCATTTTTAAATAAGTGGAAGTCTCCCCGAAAGGTATATTCTGTAGTTCTTCCCAAACTCTCATCTGAAAATCAGTTCCATTCAGTGATAATGGAACGGCAAAAAACATGCGTTTATCAACAAAATATTC
>CAZDQR010000354.1:0-3263 GCA_964507315.1 uncultured Roseivirgaceae bacterium | reverse complement strand
TTACCAGAGGAGATGGAACCAAGGGCGATGACATTACAGATAATGCAAGAACAATACGTTCCATTCCATTAAAGATAAACTCTAACCTTGATAAACTAGAAGTTCGTGGTGAAGTGTTTATGCCCAAAACGGTATTTGAGGAAATTAATAAAGAGAAAGAAGAGGCAGGCGAAGACCTTTACGCCAATGCACGAAATACTGCTTCGGGAAGTCTTAAAATGATGGACTCCGCTCAAGTTGCTAAACGAAAGTTAGATTGCTACCTGTACATGTTATTAGCCAAAGGGCATACTTCACACGAAGAGGCAATTCATAATCTTGAAAGCTGGGGCTTTAATGTTTCACCTACTTATCAAAAATGCAACAACATACAAGAAGTATTAAATTACGTTCATTTTTGGAGTGAGAAAAGGCATGAGTTACCGGTAGAAACAGATGGTATCGTAATCAAAGTAAATAATATAGACCAACAAGAGCTACTTGGCTTTACTGCCAAAACACCTAAATGGGCCATCTCGTATAAGTACAAATCAGAAAGTGCTTGTACCAAACTCAATAGCGTTACCTACCAAGTGGGCAGAACAGGCTCCATAACACCAGTTGCAGAGCTAGAACCTGTTCAATTAGCTGGCACAACGGTTAAACGAGCTTCGTTACATAATGCCAACGAAATAGAACGCCTAGATTTACACGAAGCTGATTTTGTATTTGTAGAAAAAGGAGGAGAGATAATACCCAAGGTTACTGGGGTCGATCTTTCGCAACGAAGTACCGAAAGCTTACCCATTGAATACATTACCCAATGCATTGCCTGCAATACCGAACTTATAAGAAAAGAAGGAGAAGCTTCACACTATTGCCCTAATTACCAAAGTTGCCCACCTCAAATTACAGGCAGAATAGCCCATTTTATTCATCGAAATGCAATGAATATAGATAGTTTAGGTGAGCGAACAATTGAACTACTATTCAAACAAGGCTGGCTTATTAAGCCATCAGATCTATACCAACTAAGCACAGAACAACTGTTGCAGTTAGATGGGATTAAAGAACAATCCGCAACCAATTTAATTACTGGAATTGAGAGCTCAAAAAGTACACCATTCGAAGCAGTTTTATTTGGACTTGGGATTAGATATGTAGGAAAAACGGTTGCAGAAAAGCTTATTGAACACTTTAGAACCATAGATGCAATAATGGATGCCAGTTTTGATGACCTAATTGGCGTACAAGAAATTGGAGACAGAATTGCAGAAAGTGTAATTTCTCATTTCTCAGAACAAAGCAACAGAGATGAAATAGAACGGCTTAAGTTAGCTGGATTACAATTTGTTACCACAGCTAATGAAAAGCTAAGTAATCTTCTTGAAGGTAAAACCTTTGTAGTGTCAGGAGTTTTTACAAATTACAGTAGAGATGAACTAAAAAACAGCATTAAAACAAACGGAGGAAAAGTTGTATCCTCTATTTCTAAAAAATTGGACTACTTAATTGCAGGAGACAAAATGGGTCCTTCAAAAAAAGAGAAGGCAGAAAAACTAGAAGTACGCATCATTTCTGAAGAAGATTTTGAATCTTTGTTACTTAAGTAAATTCCATGATATTAGGGCAGGCTTTATCTTATAAAACAAATCGATTTTTAAAACAAAATCATGGCATAAGGACAAGTGTACCCTATGATCAAGCCCAACATATTGGTGTTATTTACAGCAATGACACTCCTGAAAAGACAAAATTAGCTGAGAAGTTAAAAGACCTACTACAAGCAGATGGTAAAAAGGTAAAAGTGTTAGCCTACGATAGAAATGTAGAAGTTCAACATTTACCTTTTGAATCGTTCTCAAAAAAAGATCTGAGTTTTTGGGGTAATTTCAATAAGCAATCCATTGATAATTTTAATGATACTACTTTCGACTTTCTTTATTGCTTAGACAACAACCCAGGAGAAATTATTAAAAACATCCTAGCCAAGAGTAAAGCTAAGTGTAGAGTTGGAATTTGCGATGATTTTGAAGCTTACCAAAATACATTTGAATTAATAGTGCAATCTGCAAAAGATTCAAATGTAATTGACAGTGTATATTCTTACACTAAAAAAATACGATAATGGATAGTTTAAGAGGATTAGGAGTTGCCTTGGCAACACCTTTTGATGTAGACAATAAAATTGACTATGAAGCCCTACTTAAGCTATTAAAACACACCGCATCAAACGGTGCTAATTATTGGGTTGTTATGGGCTCTACAGGAGAAGCCATTACCCTATCAAACCAAGAGCAAGACGAAGTTCTAACGTTTGTTAAAAACAATAACCCCAATAACCTACCCATCGTGTTTGGCTTAGGAGGCAGTAATACTTTTGCACTTATTAAACGTCTAGAAGAGTTAGATTTATCAGGAGTAACTGCTATTCTATCTTCTTCACCTGCTTATAATAAGCCAACACAAGAAGGCATAAAAGCCCATTTTAGACTTTTAGCTGATAAATCTCTCGTCCCTATTATTCTGTATAATGTACCAAGTCGAACTTGTTCTAATATGGAAGCCAGTACAACGATAGAGCTGGCTTCGCACAAAAATATTATAGGCATAAAAGAGGCTTCTGGTAATGTGCAACAAGCAGAAGAAATAATAGCATCCACAAGTGATGACTTTATGCTTATTTCGGGTGATGATATGCTAACACCTGCTCTTATAAAAATTGGAGCCACTGGCCTTATTTCTGTATTGGCCAACGCATTGCCTAATCATTTTAACCAACTAACCACATTAGCGTTGAATGGTAACATAGCCGAAAGTCAGAAATTTGTTAATAATCTTAACGAACTAAGTGACCTTATGTATGTAGAGGGCAACCCTGCAGGTATTAAAGAATTACTAGCACAACAAGGCATTTGCAGCAACTCTGTAAGGTTACCTCTAGTGCTAGCCACAAAAAGCCTGCAAGCAGATATATCCTCTGCTATACGTAAGCTTTAGATTCTCAAAAACACAATTATACTCCAGTAAAAATTAGGCATAAAAAAAAGGCGGTAAAACCGCCTTCTTTATTAAGATCTTTTGGAAAGATTATGCGTTCTTTTTGTCTTGAACTTCCTTACGAATATCTTGAGCTAAATTTTTCATGTCTTGCATTCCTTTTCTTACTCTAGTTCCAGCAGCGTTATTGCCTTTGTCATAGAATTTTTCAAAATCGCCTTCAAGTCCGTTAACAAGGTTTTGTAATTCTTCGAATCTTTTCATTTCAGTTTAAAGTTTTAAGG
>CAZDQR010000353.1:0-3276 GCA_964507315.1 uncultured Roseivirgaceae bacterium | reverse complement strand
ACTTCTTTTAATTTAAAACCGTGCTTCCAAGTTTTAAATTTCATTTCTATTTGAAAGGCATAGCCCACAAACTTGATATTATCTAAATCAATAGTTTCAAGCACTGTGCGTTTAAAACATTTAAAACCTGCCGTTGTGTCTTTGATAGGAATGCGTGTAATAAATTGCACGTACTTACTTGCAAAAAACGACATTAGCACCCTGCTCATTGGCCAGTTAACTACATTTACACCTGTTACATACCGAGAACCAATGGAAAGGTCATTCCCCTCCTTGGCGCAAGCATCATATAGTTTTATGAGATCTTCTGGGTTATGCGAAAAATCTGCATCCATTTCAAACAGGTAGTCATACCCTTTTTCTAAGCCCCATTTAAAACCAGCAATATAGGCTGTACCTAGCCCATGCTTTCCTTGTCGTTCTAAGATGTAAACCTGGCTTGAATTAGTTTCTATTTTGGCCTTTACAATAGCAGCTGTTCCATCAGGTGAATTATCATCAACCACCAACACATCAAATTCTTGTTTCAGATTTAAGACAGCATCAATAATGTCGGAAATATTTTCCTTTTCGTTATAGGTTGGTATAATTACAAGTGCGTTGTTCAAGGCAGTGTTAGATAAGGTTCAAAAATAGAACGATTAAAAATAGGGTTGGTTGAAATTAATTGCTTTTGTGCGATAATATTTTTTAGTATCTTTAAAAAATAAAATTAATACTTTAAATAATATTATGAAAAATGCAGCTATTGCACTTTTTCTTTTGGTGCTATTAACCTCTTGCTGTAAAGACAAAGGAATTTATAGGGTTGAAACGATAGGTTCATTGGTAGGGTCTAATATAAATCAGTCCTTTAGAGAAGATACTACCTCCAATTTTCAAGATGCTGCAATAATTATTTTTCCGGAAAAAGATAAAGTAATTGAAGAAGGGAAAAATTGCTCTATTTACGGAGGTACTACAACTAACGTTTCTAAGCTAAGTTCAATAGAAATAACTTCTGAAAAAGAAATTAAAAGTGACGGTTTTTTGTATGCAAAGGGTGTTTCATTAAATTCTCTTTTTAAGGTTTTAACCTATAATGAGGAGGTGACGATTGACTATTTTAACTTGAGTTTAAGTGCTGTAGAATTTTCTAATAATGGATCTGTTGATCCGACTTTGATTTTGAAATTAGCTAATAAACCAGACGAAGTAATAAATCAAAAGTTTACAATTATACTTACGTTTGAAGATGGAGCAGTTTTCGAAGTGGAATCTCCAATATTTAAAGTGGCTAATTAATCAATTTGTATTATGAAAAAAATGGCCTCTCTTGTTGCACTATTTATTGTTTTAAATATCCCATTTGCTTGTAACCCATGTGGACCATTCGATAACAGGCCCTATAAAATTGTTTCGATGAGTTCAAACATTGGATTAATGGTTGAGAATAGCTTTTTGGAAGAGCCATCTACCAATTTTGAAAGGGCAGCTATTCAAACAGTAATTGAAGAAACTAAAAGAATTGGCTATAATGTGCCTGCTGCTAATCTTTGGATTATTAATAGCGCTTATGCTTGCGACCCTCTACCACCGGATGTTCAATTATTAGAGTCATTAGAAATTATATCATCAGAAACTGTAGTTTCGGGTGGAGTGGAATATTTATCTGGTGTACAACTTAATACATTGTTTAAAGTAAATTTATCGTCAAGGGGAGTACAGTGTAGCTGAGTTTATTATAGAGCAAAATAACAGCCCTTGGAATTTTGGTTTTGAGCAATCTACCATTGTCTTTCAATTGATAGACCAACCAGATGCGTCAATCTCTCAAAAATTCACCTTTACTTTTATTTTTGATGATGGACTTGATTATCAAGTACTAACTCCTGTGTTTACAGTAAATTAGGACTTAAAGCCATTTATAAAATACTTATCAAATCAAGGTATAAATCATTTTGATTTTAGGCTTAGACAAGTAGCTTTGCAGCCGAACTAACTAACCAATAGTGATCCGACCAAGTATTAAGAATGAGACCGACCAATTACGAACTGTTGTACTTGGCTTAGCAGAAGATTTTGGAGGAGTGCCGGCACTAAACGAAGCCTACGATCCTAAATCGAAAGAACATATAAAGAAGGGAACTTTTCCAACACAAGAAGCCGTATTAGCCCAAATGGCAACCCTTAAAAAAGTGCTGTTAAAATATGATGTAGAGGTTTTGCATCCTGAAAACCATATTGGGCTAAACCAAATTTTTGCAAGAGATATTGGGTTTGTGCTGAAGGATGTTTTTGTGGTACCTAATATTACAGAAAGCCGAAGAAAAGAAGTGGATGCTATCGCTACCATTATTGCTGAAATTGCCCCAGAAAATGTATTAAAAGCACCTGAAGAAGTTCGATTCGAAGGAGGAGATATTATGCCATGGAATGAAGCACTTTTTGTGGGCTATTCAAAGCAGCCTGATTTTGATAAATACATTGTAAGTAGAACCAACGAAGCAGGCGTTAAATTTTTAATAGATAATTTTAGTAATTGCCACGTAATTGCAGTGGAACTGGCCAAGTCTGATGATGACGCCAAGCAAAACGCCTTGCATTTAGATTGTATTTTTCAACCCATTGGTGTTGATAAGGCCATCGTGTTTAAAGAAGGTTTTAAATACGAAAGTGATTATAAAAAGATCGAAAATTATTTTGGTGATGAGAATTTAATTCAAATTACTCGAGATGAAATGTACGAGATGAATTCTAATATATTTTCTATTAGCCCTTCTGTAATTATTTCGGGTAAATCATTTACAAGATTAAATGGTATTTTACGAGATTTAGGGTTTGCAATAGAAGAAGTAGAATACAATGAAATTGCTAAAATGGAAGGCCTTTTTAGATGTTCCACATTACCTTTGGTAAGAGAGTAGAAAAGACACAAGGCGTTAGATTATTAGACACAAGACTAGATAAAATTGTTTATCTAACGTCTAATAATCTAGCATCTAATATCTAAGACATGGCAAAGCAGATTACAAATAACATATTAATGATTCGGCCAGTTGCTTTTCGGATGAATGAGCAAACTGCGGTTAATAATTATTATCAGAAAGTATTAGATGGCTTAACGCCAGATCAAATTCAGACCAATGCCTTAAACGAATTTGATGTCTATGTTGAAAAATTAAAAGCGATTGGCGTTAATGTTAAGGTTGTTAATGATACCGTAGAGCCATCAACTCCCGATTCTATTTTTCCTAATAACTGGGTTTCGTTTCACGAAAGTGGTAAGGTGGGTTT
>CAZDQR010000352.1:0-3282 GCA_964507315.1 uncultured Roseivirgaceae bacterium | reverse complement strand
GTTTCCTTATCCAATAAGGTACCCCTGATTACAATAATATCTGAAGGCATTACTTTAAGCGGTAATTCCACCTTAAAAATATCGGCATTGTCTTCGCCCACTTCTTGTGTGTAATAAGCATAGTTACCAGTAAGTGGAATGTTAAAGAACAAATCCTCTTTTGGTGAATTAATATCTGGACCAAGGTTTTGAGGCTGAGACCAATTTGTCCAGGTATCATCTAATCGTTTAGATACGTAAATATCTTGACCACCAAAGCCGCCCAAGCCATTTGTTGAATAGTATAACGTTTTATCATCCGCAGCTAAGAATGGAGATGCATCATCTCCTGCAGTGTTTATTTGTTTCCCTAAATTAATAGGCTCTGTCCAAGTGCTATCTTCTTTAAAAAAGCTAACGTAAAGATCTCGTGCTCCATTAGAATCATCTCGCTCTACAGAGAGCAGTAAAACTTGACGACTATTGGCTAAAAAGTAATTCGACTTTTCATTATAATTATAATCATTTTCGATAACAAGATTGAATGGAGGAGTCCACTCATCACCCTCTTTGGTACTTATTGAAACACCTGCCAACATTCTTTTCGGGTGCTTTTCATTATATTGATTTCCAAGAAGTAACACTACTGAATTACCATCTGGAGTAACTGAACAAATATAATTTGGTTTCTCATTATTTAATGGGCGGCCTATGTTAACAGCTTCTTTCCACTCCCCAGTAGAATCCATTTCTGAATACCATATATCTTCCCCATCAGCTTCTCCGCCAATATTATCTGGGTGGTTTTTTCTACTAAAATACAGCGTTCTTCCATTAGGAGCTAGGAGGGGTTTAAACTCTGTGTAAGGGCTATTTACATTATTACTCAATCGTTCTGCTAATAAATTAGTATTGAGATTTTCCATAATCTCAACCTCTACATTGGTTGGCTTAGCCGAAGCAGAAATACCGATAGCATCTATACTATAATATTCAGGCACTGCCAATCCATCAAATTCTATTTTTACAGCAGCTACTTTATAAGGTGTTTTAGATATTATTATGCTAAATAACCTTCCTTTTAAGGGAATGCTAGTATCACTAAACGTATTTATTAAATACTCTTTACCTGCTTCGTCATATGCAAATACTTTGGTAATTGCCGTTGGGCTATACGACTCGCCAATTACAATTTGTCTAATGGCAATGGGTGTTGCAAATCCAACCTTGATAAATTCTTTGCTATTTGGTCGGTCTGGAGTCCAAGCCGAAGGGCTTTCGCCTGCCGCTGGCAGAACATTGGGCTTCCCAAGAACTTGCTGTGCAGAGTATTGAATAGGTGTAAGTTCAGATGAAAATTCAATGACTTTTGAGGCCCATTGAATTTCTTGTGAATACCCTAATACCGAAACTGCTACGATCCCTAAGATGGTAAGTAAGCTTTTAATAAGATGCATAGTTTTGATTAATCAAGATTTAATATTGTAATAATAGAATAAAAATCAATTTTTTTTATCAAGAAAAAAGAGGATTTTTCATTTAACCCCTTAATAATCACTAGTTTTTATAAAAAACGTGCGAATTACTCTTTATTTTCCCAAAATTCAGCATTTTTAATTCCTAGTTTTTTAGAATTAAAAACAGGATCGAGTCCTGCTTTTCGCTGAGCAACGTAATCTTTTAGTGCCAACATTGCTGGCTTTCTTAAAATTAGTATGGCTATAATATTTAACCAAGCCATTAGGCCAACCCCAATATCTCCTAGGGTCCAAACGGCACCGGCAGTAATAGTTGTAGCATAATAAACAGTTGCTAAAATTGTAACTCTTAAAATATGTAGCAAGTATTTTTTATTCCCTTTTTTGTCAAGGTACGCCACATTAGTTTCTGCCATATAGTAATAAGCCATTATGGTTGTAAACGCGAAAAACAATAATGAAATGGCCACAAACTCTTTTCCAATAGAAGGAAAATGACTAGCTACAGCAAATTGTGTAAACTCTGGCCCATAAGCAACTCCTTTGAGGTTTTCTACTATAAAACCACCATCGGGACTAAGCACATTATACTGATCTGTAAATAGAATCATAAATGCGGTAGCTGTGCACACAAATAAGGTATCGATATAAACTGAAAAAGACTGCACCAACCCTTGCTTAACAGGATGGCTTACTTCAGCAGCAGCGGCTGCGTGTGGAGCAGTTCCTTGCCCTGCTTCGTTGGAGTAAATGCCTCGCTTAATTCCCCAGCTAATGGCCATACCAAAAACGCCTGCAAAGGCTGGTTCCATACCAAAAGCAGACTTTACAATTAATGCAATAACACTTGGTACGTGTGTAATATTTATACCAATAATAACAACAGCCATTAAAATATAGGCAATTGCCATAAATGGAACTACAATTTCGGCCACTTTACCAATTCGTTTAACTCCACCAAAAATTATGAGTGTTAATGCGAGCACTATTAAAACACCCATTATATTTATATTTGCACCTAATATGTGCAAGTCTGAAATATTAAAAGCGTGTTTCATACTAGCAGAAATACTATTAGACTGCACACCTGGCAAGAAAACAGACATACTTAGGATAGTAGTAATCGCAAATAGCGAAGCGTACCATTTTTTACCTATGCCCTTTTCAATATAATATGCAGGTCCTCCTCGATATTCGCCATCTTTAACTACCTTATAAATTTGGCCAAGAGTTGATTCTACAAAAGCCGAAGCCGCTCCTAAAAAAGCAATCATCCACATCCAAAAAATGGCGCCTGGGCCACCTAAGGCAATAGCTGTTGCTACGCCAGCAATATTACCTGTACCTACCCTGCCAGAAATGGCAATAGCAAATGCTTGAAATGATGACACTCCTTTTTCCGATGCTTTCCCCTTAAAAAGCAAACGTATCATTTCTTTAAAATACCTTACCTGTAAAAACCTTGTTGTTATCGAGAAATAAATACCAGCACCAAGGCATAATGCTATTAAATAGTTACTCCACACTAAATCATTAATGTGGCCAATGGCAGATTCAAACGTCATAAAGGGAATTTAAAATAAAGCACAAATATAGCAAAATAAGAGTATGATGAAATAATTCATTTGCCATAAAAAAACGGAAGGCAATTCTAATAAATTAGAATCAGCTTCCGTATTCACTCCACACTTACCAAGGCAAATGTTTCGTTCCAAGATTTGTTGGCTAAAAAATATCAATTTAGAGTTGTTTGCACTTCTCTTAATTAACATCTACTGGGTTTACATAAGATCTTGAGGTTCAATAACCCGAAAGTTTCTTCGCC
>CAZDQR010000351.1:0-3306 GCA_964507315.1 uncultured Roseivirgaceae bacterium | reverse complement strand
ATGGTAACTACTTCAGGCCTTGGTTCTGGAGTGGTAGTAAATGCAGATGGCAGCATAATGACAGCCAACCATGTAATTGCTGATGCTGAAAACATTATTGTTGAATTTGCCAATGGCGAAGAAGTACCAGCCAATGTTGTAACAGGTAGCAAGGATGCTGATGTGGCAATGATTAAGTTGGTATGGATTCCTAAGAATATGGCAGTTGCTAAAATCGGAGACTCTGACTTGGTTGAAGTAGGCGATCAGGTTTTAGTAATTGGTGCTCCTTATGGGCTTAGTCATTCGTTATCTACTGGAATTATTAGTGGAAAACATGTTGAAAAAGATTCTCGTAACGATTTGGTAGCTAGTGAGTTTTTTCAAACAGATGCAGCTATAAACCACGGCAACTCAGGTGGCCCAATGTTTAATATTAAAGGAGAAGTTATTGGCTTAGTAAGCTTTATACTAAGTGAGTCTGGAGGATTTGCAGGCATTGGTTTTGCTGCAACCTCTAACATTGCAAAAGAACACCTATTAGGCAAACAACCATTTTGGTTTGGGGTTGAGTTTGAAGTTATTCATGGCGAATTAGCAAGGATTTTTAACCTTCCACAACAATCTGCTTTGGCTATACAAAAAGTTGTAAGCGCTTCACCAGCAGCATTGGCGGGATTAAAAGCAGGTATTTACCAAACTAATATTGAAGGAAGCAAACTATTAACTGGTGGTGACTTTGTATTAGCAGTTGGTGACTTTACAATTTCACCCACCTTAAACCTCGAAGAGGTAAGAACATATTTTGCCAATATGCCGAGTGGCACAACTTTTAATATTAAAGTATTTAGAGACGGTAGTATTTTAGATTTAGTTGCTGTAGCACCATAACAAAATCAACTGCAACTCGTTAGTTTTGTTAAACATTCATTTTTTAAAAGAAATAATTAAGTATAATTTATGAAACAAATAAAAAAAATAGCCCTGCTCTTTATCGCAGCTATAACACTACAAGCTTGTTACCCTGGCGATAGCATTCCTATTGCAGATTTAGATACAACAAGTACTTTTTATGAACCAAATGACTTTGTTTCTCCTCATACGAGTGCAGCCATTCTTTGGGATGTGGTTGAAGTAATTGATGAAGATGATCCGGATAATAACATACCTTATAATGGAGAAGTTGATTCGGAAATGTTAAATACTACCTTAGATAATATTAGCACACTATATGGTGAAACTAACATTACTATTATTGTGGAAGTTGATGGCAATGGTAATTTAGTGGGCGATATACCAATTCCTTCTGGCTTTAATGGCACAGTTATTAAGCACTGGAAAGATGATCCAAATCCTCCAGCAGCTCCTGTAGTAGAAGCTCTTTATACTGCCTCTATTATGTTAAAGGAACAAACTGTAGCATATTACTACCCTGGATACCCTTGGTATGGTGGTGGATGGGGATGCTGGTACTGCTCTCCTTGTTATTACTGTGGCTACCCTCCAACAGTAGGTTACCAAAGCTACGAAGTTGGTTCAGTTATTATTGAATTAATTAATGTTAGCGAGATTGAAGCTGGTCCTATTGACCCTAACGACACACCAATTTCTTGGATTGCAGTAAACCGAGGTCTCTTATCATCTGATAAAAAATTCAATGCGCAGCGAACTGAGGACGGGATAAACCAATCATTCAAGCAATCGCCTTATTTAACTAAGTAAAACCAATTTTAATATATTTAACATGAAAAAAATAGCATTATCTGCCATAGTATTAATTGGTTTTGCGTTAAACGTAAATGCACAAACTTCTTATTGGACATTCAGTTGGCCAATAT
Source organism: uncultured Roseivirgaceae bacterium (assembly GCA_964507315.1). Classification (GTDB taxonomy): domain Bacteria; phylum Bacteroidota; class Bacteroidia; order Cytophagales; family Cyclobacteriaceae; genus JAKISE01. The sequence continues at coordinate 1,489 of CAZDQR010000351.1, read as the reverse complement.
CAATGGGTATCGGCACTACAAACGAGTACATTTCTAAAACAAGTTTTAGAGGTATTTCTATTACAGGAGAATCCTTTATTACCGATCAAATTTCGATTGGAGGAGAATGGAGCTGGGAAGTATTCGATGAAATTAAAAGAGATTTACCACCAAGAGAAGTAAGTTTTGATGGCGTACCAGGGCACGTAACAGGAACAGAATACCGTTTTTTAAATACCATTCCTATTTTTGTAAATGCTCATTATTACTTAGGTGAAAATGGTGCGGTTAGACCTTATATAGGTATGGGCATTGGTACTGTATATGTAGATCAACGAACTGATATTGGGTTTGTAAGTATTCAAGACCAAACATGGAGATTTGGAGTACAGCCAGAAGTAGGAGTATTTATTCCATTTGGGTTAACAGGTACAGGAGTTAGCCTTAAAGCAAAATACCGCTATGCTACAAAATCTAGCGATGCTATAGCTATTAACATGTTTAGCTTTGGTATTGGGTTTGGGTTTATGAATTAGTAGAAACCCGCAACAAATTTTAAAAGGCCAGTTAAACTGGCCTTTTTTTATGCCCTAAAATTCTTGAAGTCTATAATTTAACAGCTACAATAGTAGGTTAAACAATCAACCTAGCTATTTTTGAGAAAAATAATTATAATGTCAAAAACCACTGTTGGAATTTTTTTTGGAGGCAGATCTGTAGAGCACGATGTATCTATCATATCTGCCCAAAATATTGCTAAGTATATAGATACCAGTCTCTTTACTATTAAACTAATAGGAATAACTAAAGAGGGCGATTGGTTTCTTTGCAACGAGGTAACAAAAGATATATCCGATGGTCATGCATTACAAATTACCCTTAAAGCAAGTAACCCTACTTTTAGCTATAACAATAAATCCTTTGGTTTAGATGTTGTGTTTCCTGTGCTGCATGGCACCGATGGCGAAGACGGCAGCATTCAAGGTTTATTGCAAACTCTGAGCATTCCTAATGTTGGATCTGCTACGCTTGGCTCTGCTGTTTCTATGGATAAACTCACGGCTAAAAGAGTATTAGAAAATTCCGGCATTCCAGTTGCCAAGTTTTTGACTTACACAAAAACTGAACTGGCACACATTAGCTATGAAACTATTAAAGATACACTTGGGCTCCCTTTTATTATAAAACCTGCAAACCTTGGTTCATCTATTGGGGTTTTTAAAATAACTAAAGAAGAGGGATTTAAAGAAAATTTAAGAACTCTATTCAGTTTTGATGATGTGGCACTGGTAGAAGAATTTATTGATGGTAGAGAGCTAGAATGTGCCATCATTGGCAATAAAAATCCTCAAGCCTCTCCTGCCGGAGAAATTATTTTAAAGGGCGATTATGATTTCTACTCTTTTGAAGCCAAATATGTAGATGGCGATGCTGTTGATCTTATTATCCCTGCCAAAGTAGATGTTCAAGTAATGGAAAAGATTAAAGAGCTATCGATTAAATCGTATCA
>CAZDQR010000350.1:0-3313 GCA_964507315.1 uncultured Roseivirgaceae bacterium | reverse complement strand
CAACACGCTCCCTTGCAGCTTTCTAAATCACACACAAAAAGTGCATCTTTAACGTCATCTGATAAGATAACTTTGCCAACTTCAATCATACTTTATTAAATTTTTACAAAACTAATATTAATCGCTTAACCATTGGCTTACTCTCCTAAATATGTCGATTTTTATCTCGTAATCTGAGGTCGAACTTAGGTTAGTAAAATTCAATTTTAAACCCTCTTATTATGCGTGTTGCTTTTATTATTTTAATAAGTCTTAATGCCAATTTACTTTTTGCATTTCAGGCAAAACCTTATGATTTTCCCAAAAAGGTTGATACAACTACAAAGGAGATTTTTAAACAAGAACGGAAAACCTTTCAGTTACAAAACGGAGTAGTATTTGACAATACGTTTAAAAGTGCCAATATGGGTAAATTAGTGGAGGAAGACACTTTTTACATAATTAACGTGTTGCCCGAAAATCAGCCCATTAATTATAGCCCTTGGTATGCATTTAAGGTGTGGGCAGCCAAAGATACTGTAGTACAGGTTGTGATGGATTATGGTGAGTATAAATATGGACAACGGTACTGGCCAAAGCTAAGCTCGGATGGCGTAAACTGGGAAAAATTGAATGAATCATCTTTTACTAAAATTGATAGCAGTAAAGTTAGCATCACTTTAAACCTTTCTAAAGCTCATCTTTGGGTGTCAGCACAAGAAATTCAAAATTCAGACATGGTAAACCAATGGATACAATCGCAAATTGGTTTGGAAGGAGCAACTTTTAAAACGATAGGCAAAACAACTCTGGGAAGAGATATTCCATTAATCGAATACGTGGCAGGTAAAAAGAAACCAACCATTATTGTATTAAGTAGGCAGCATCCACCCGAAGTTACAGGCTACCTAGCTATGAAATCATTTATAGAACGAATATTTGATGTTAAAGATAAGCTATCAGAAGAGTTTTTGGCTAGTTTTAATTTACTTATTTTTCCTTTAATGAACCCCGATGGAGTAGATTTAGGACATTGGAGACATAATGCTGGCGGGGTAGATCTTAATAGAGATTGGGCCTATTATAACCAGCAAGAAACGAGGCAAGTTGCTGATTATATTGTTAGTTTTGCAGCAGAAAAAAAGTCTGATGTTGTTCTCGGGCTTGATTTTCATTCTACTTGGAAAGATATTTATTATACCAATGTAGATTCGTTAGAATCTGCCTTGCCTAATTTTACCAATGATTGGATTACCAACATTAAGGCGAGGATAGAAGACTCAGAAGCAAAAGTTAGTTCCTCTGGAATTGGGCAGCCAGTATCAAAAACTTGGTTTTATACTCAGTTTAAAGCGACTGGAATAACGTATGAAATTGGAGACAATACCCCTAGAGGTTTGATAAAAGTTAAAGGGAAGGTATCAGCCGAAGAAATGATGAAATTGCTTTTAGAAAAATAATACAATAGAAGCTAGATATTAATTAGTAATGGATTACTTAGAAGGATTAAATGAACCACAAAGGCAGGCGGTAGAAAATACCGAGGGGCCAATGATGATTATTGCAGGTGCAGGCTCTGGTAAAACACGTGTATTAACCTACAGGGTAACTCATTTAATTAAATCAAAAGGGGTAGATCCTTTTAATATCCTTTCGCTTACGTTTACCAATAAGGCAGCAGCTGAAATGCGAACCCGTATTGAAAGTGTGATAGGCCCCGAAGCTAAAAATATTTGGATGGGCACTTTTCACTCCGTTTTTGCTCGAATTTTAAGGAGCGAAGCCAAACATATTGGCTACCCAAGTAATTTTACAATTTACGATGCCGATGATTCTAAATCTTTATTAAGAACAATTGTTAAGGAGCTAAATTTAGATGATAAACTCTATAAAGCCAATATCGTTCTAAATCGTATTTCGGGTGCAAAAAACCGATTAGTTTCGTATAAAGAATATAATGCTAAACCTGAGTTTAAAGCGGATGATGCTCAGAATAGAAGGCCTGAACTAGGCAAAATCTACAAAATTTATGCAGAGAGGTGCTTTAAAGCAGGTGCTATGGATTTTGATGATCTTCTTTTTAATACCAATGTGCTTTTTAGAGATCATTTGGAAGTGCTAAATAAATACCAGCATAGGTTTAAGTATGTAATGGTAGATGAGTTTCAAGATACCAATATTTCTCAATACTTAATCACTAAAAACTTAAGTGCTGTAAACGAAAATATTTGTGTGGTGGGCGATGATGCTCAAAGTATTTATGCGTTTAGGGGAGCAGATATTCAGAATATTTTAAATTTTGAAAAAGATTATAAAGAGCTGAAGGTGATTAAGTTAGAGCAAAATTACCGATCCACTAAAAATATTGTGAATGCGGCCAACTGCATTATAGGCTATAATAAGGCTCAGCTGAAAAAAAATGTGTGGACTTCTAATGACGAAGGCACTCAAATAGAGCTTATTAAAAGTGCCTCGGATAATGAAGAGGGGAAGCTAGTTGCAACGTCCATTTTTGAGGAAAAAATGCAGCATCAACTCCATAATAGTGATTTTGCGATTTTGTACCGTACCAATAGCCAATCTCGGGCTATGGAGGAGGCCTTACGCAAGCTGAGTATTAATTATAAAATTATCGGAGGCTTATCTTTTTATCAACGTAAAGAGATTAAAGATTTGTTGGCATATATGCGATTTTCCATTAATCATAATGATGAGGAATCGTTTAAACGCATAATTAATTTACCCAAAAGAGGGATTGGCGACACTACCGTTAATAAGCTTATTGTTGTTGCTAACGAGAAAAACCTATCTATTTGGGAGGTTCTGCACCATGCGCACCAAATTGTGCCAGGTAGAGCGGCTAATGCAATTGCAGAATTTGTAAACCTAATAAAACGGTTTGTCATCGATATTGAAAAAACGGATGCGTACGAAGCAGCAAACTCTATCGCAAAAGGGTCTGGATTGCTTAGAGATCTCTATGCTGATAGAACTGTGGAAGGTTTAAGTAGATATGAAAACGTTCAAGAATTACTAAATGCAGTTAAGGAGTTTGTAGATGATGATGAAGCAGTAACAGGTGGAGAGGAACCAAAGGATAAACAATTAGGAACCTTTTTACAAGAAATAACTTTGCTTACGGGTCAAGATCGTAGCGGAGATGATGATAACGATACCGTTACCTTAATGACCATTCATATGGCAAAGGGGCTTGAGTTTAAAAATGTGTACATCGTTGGTATGGAAGAAGACCTTTTTCCTTCGCAAATGATGTTAACTTCAAGAGCAGATTTAGAAGAAGAACGCAGGTTGTTTTATGTAGCAATTACTCGAG
>CAZDQR010000349.1:0-3315 GCA_964507315.1 uncultured Roseivirgaceae bacterium | reverse complement strand
GAGGTAATACCACTTTGAGCTGATTGGTATTGCTGAATCATTGCAGGAGTTAGATTAGAAGCATCAATTTTGATACTTGTAGCCGCAGCTCTGGCTTTAATTACGCCTTCTAAGGTTTCTTGTTCGTGGGTAGCATAGCCTTTTACCGTGTTTACTAAATTAGGAATGAGATCGGCCCTTCGTTGGTACTGGGTTTCCACATTAGCCCATTGGGTTACTACTGTTTCGTCCTTATCAACCATGGTGTTGTATTTGCTCATGGCCACAAACCCTAGAATAACGACTACCGCTAAAATTATCCAAACTGACTTACTCATATTGTTTTTATTTTTAGCAAGTTTAGTATTATTACCGGCAAATGAAAACACAATTTTTAAAAATCCTACTGATTTTAATTTGGGGAGGCATGTTTAATGCAGTATTTGCCCAAGAAATACAGCAAATTCCTGCTAGGCAGGGTGTAGTTACCGACCTAACTACTACACTTAGTACGGCCGAAATAGAAAAACTCGAAACAATAATAACAGAATTTGAATACTTACATGGAAGTCAAATAGCCGTGTTAATTATTGATACCACCAAGCCTGAAACTATCGAAGAATTTAGCATGCGTTTGGCAGAAACCTGGCAAACAGGTAGGGAAAAGATAGATGATGGCGTGATTCTACTTATTGCGAAAGATGACAAAAAAGTTCGTATAGAAGTTGGGTATGGGCTTGAAGGCGCAATACCTGATATTTATGCCAAACGTATTATTGAAAACGTTATAGTACCTCAGTTTAGACAAGGCAAATTTTACTCGGGTATTTCTGAAGGTATAAACTCCGTGATTACACTTATTAACAAAGAAGAATTACCAGCAGTTACTACGCAATTAGAATCCAATGATATTAAAAGTGCAATGTTTACATTAATAGGCATTGGGTTGATTATTGCTATTTTTATTATTAATGCAAAGGTGAAAAGTGATAAAACAAAAATCATTATTGCTCTAGTGCTAGGGCTAACCTTGATACTTGTTTCAGGCTCAATTGTAGGCGGGATTGTTGCTTTTTTATTAATTGGAGCTCTATTTGTTTTTGATATTAAAGGAGCAATGAGAGGATCCCATACTGGTAGCAGCAGAGGGTCCTATGGTGGAGGAGGCAGCTTTGGAGATGGCGGTGCATCAGGAGGATGGTAATTAAATAATTTTTCACATCTTCTGTATTTACAGTAACTCAATGTAATTAGAGCCACGGCTCAAATAAAAATGGGATTAGGCGCAGTTTATATTGAAACTATTTTAGTAAGTGTAGTATTATTACAATCAAATGAAAACACTAAAGCAAAAAACATTAATCTCATTCCTTTTATTACTAGCAGCAATTTCTGGATTTTCACAAGAAAACCAAAAGCTACCAACGCTAAATAAAAGAGTAACCGACTTAACATCAACTCTTAGCAGTTCAGAAATTTTAAGGTTAGAAAACAAGTTGGCTGATTTTGAAAAAGAAAAAGGAAGCCAGGTAGTTGTACTAATTATTGCAAGTACAGATACTGAAGCCATAGAGCAATATGGCATTAGGCTAGCCGAAAAATGGAAAATAGGTAGAACTAAAGTTGATGATGGAGTAATATTAATTATCGCCAAAGATGACCGAAAGCTTAGAATCGAAGTTGGATATGGCTTAGAAGGTGCCATACCTGATATTTATGCCAAGCGGATTATAGAGAACATAATAGTGCCAAACTTTAGGCAAGGCAATTTTTATGAAGGCATATTGGAAGGCACAAATGCTATTATTGGGCTAATTAACAAAGAAGAACTACCGGAGGTAACGAGTGCCTCTACTTCTTCTGATAGTACCGAAAACACAGGAGGTGCCATCTTAGTTATATTCTTAATTATTGCTGCAACTATTGTTAAAGTGGCTATTAAAAGTAAAAAAACAAAAGGAATAATTACCCTGGTTGCGGCTCTTTTAGTGGCGTGGTTAACTAGTTCCATTGTAATTGGCGTTATTGCGTTTGTATTTACAGGTGTTTTCATAGCCTCAGACTGGGCCACTCAAAGCGAAAAAGGTGGCAGGTATTATGGTGGCGGAGGCGGTGGCTTCTCTGGCGGTGGTGGTTTTTCTGGCGGTGGCGGTGGCTTTGGTGGCGGTGGTGCTTCTGGAGGCTGGTGATTTAATAATGAACAATTATCAATGTATAATGGTCAATTATCAATGTGTAATTGGCAAGGTTCAATGCTCAATTAACAATGAAAAGGGTTCAATGAGCAATTGTTAAGAATCGGTAATAATTAAAATATCAAAAACATTAAATAGGATAGTATGTCTAAAAATATATTTACAGATAAGGAAAAAGAAGAAATTAAAGAAGCCGTAGCTGCGCTAGAAAAGGAATCCTCGGGAGAGCTTGTTCTTTACTATGCCAAAAACAGCGATGACTACATTAACGCAAATTGGAAGTTTAGCGGAATTATTGCCCTTGTATTTTCAATTATAGTAATTACATTATCCTACTTATGGATGCTGCCACCTTATGTAACTCCAATTATGATGGGTTCTACCATTTTAGGATCAATGGTGTTTGGCTATGCACTTGCCTACTTTTTTCCGTATTTGCGATATGCCATTACGAGCCAATCAATAGTATCACAACGTGTACTTACTAAGGCAAAAGACATGTTTTTGCAAGAGCAAGTTTTTAACACGGTTGAACGCACAGGAATTTTAATTTATATAAGCGCCTTAGAACATCAAGTAGTAGTACTGGGCGACAATGTCATAAATAAAAAAATAGAACAATCCGATTGGGAGCATGTAGTGCAATTTGTAGTTAATGGCATTAAGTCTAAGCAAATGGCGAATGGCATTATAGAGGCAATTGATGCGTGTAAAACTCTATTATTGGATAATGGTTTTGTTATTAAACCAGGAGATAAAAACGAATTGCACGATGCAATTAGGATTGAGGAGTAAGTAAGTTCCGGATATAGAATTGTTGTGTACAATGCTTATACGTAGTTTGCTTTCATTGCATATAACGGACAAGAAAGGGCAAAATCATCAATACTATTGAGCTAGTTGTAACCTTGAAGCAAGGTTGCAAATTATTAATTGGAATTCTTTTTAACAAAATCAATAGCCTCCTTGAACTTCCATATCGTTTCGCTTCTGTTTTTTTGCTGTTCCATTTCTATCTTATCAGTACTCTGTTCCATTTCTTCAGAAGCTTTACTAAAGCGATCAAACATCTCTTGTGAGGTAAATACTAAATTTCCATCTTCTTCAACTGTACCATCTCTAAATAAAGAGTAGAGTCTTA
>CAZDQR010000348.1:0-3317 GCA_964507315.1 uncultured Roseivirgaceae bacterium | reverse complement strand
ATTAATTGTAAGTCACTTCAACATTCCTATTCACAATCTCCGATAGTTTTTTTAAACCATCTTTTGCAAAATAAGTATCATAATCAGCAATATCAACCTTAAGGTCTTTAGGCTTGTAATTAATAAAATCACTCATTAGCCAGCCATTTACACTTCGCTGGTTAAAAGCTTTTCTAAATCGTTTGCCACCACCACTAGTTGCATATTCGTAAGCAAAATAATCGAGGGTGTAGGTTTCTTTATTAAACCAATACACAAAAATGTCATCAAAATCTTCGCCACCACCTGCTTCTCCAAAAGTTACTTTTAGCTTATAATATGCTTTGTTTTCTATGGTTCCTTCTCCAATATATGTTAAAACAACCGCCTCGTCTTTTAAGTTAAAAGGTAGTTTTAAAAAGTAAAAAACGGAGTTTACAGAGTTTGAGTAACTCGCTACCCATTTATCAGAAAGTGCAACTATAGTGTCGTTAATGCTTCTTTTAAATTCATCATTTGTTAAAACATTAACAATTTTATTATCTAACGTATCTGAAAAATTCCGAGACAATTCGTACTTCCCATCTTTATAAACTCCCACATAATGTTTATCTCTAAAATCAAATGCTACAGTGGAGTTATACACCCTATCGCCACCGTGTGCTTTAATGGCGCTGGTTAAAATTTCTTCGGCTGTAGGTTCTTTAGTGCAAGCAGAGATAATAAATAGGAGCAAAAAAAAGGGTAATAAAGTTTTCATATTAAGTCGTTTTGGTGAGTAACGTTAAAAAGAATAGAGAAGTTCGATTAAAACTAGAATTAATGATTGAATACTAATTTAAGCGAGCTAACATGTTTATATAGCGATTTGGTACCTCTCCTTTGGTGGCTGTTTCATAGTCGGAGTAGCTGCAAGGAGCTAAGCTATTTCGGCCAAAAGTCGCCTGTGTTTTTTCTTCCAAAGGAATTTCCATCCACCATCTTTCACTGATATTGCTTTTATAAAACACGATAGATGCAGGACTTCCTGTATGCATTTCTACCACATATTTCAAATAATTTTCGGTATTGGTAAGCGATTCTCCCTTTCGCAGATTTACACCTTCTAAAAAATACCAAATCATAGTTGCTATTACCGATGCCGTTTTGTGCTTAGCGTCATCTAAGGTAGGATCGTACTCATAAAAACCCACGGAACTAAGCTTCTCATTTTGCCCAGCATACCAGCAAATTTGGCAAGCTTCTTCACCAGATAATCCAAATGGTTGGGCATTATTACTTGCAGGAGCATCTGAAGACCGAATGGATGAAATATCAAAACTTAACATGTCCGCTTCGCGAATAATGGGCTCCATTTCTTCTTGCAATCCTCTTAAGTGGCCAATGCGGTAGGTTTCAAAGTACAATCGCTCTAATACGCTAATCGAAGTTTTTTCGATGAGGTAAGATTGATAGGCTAAATGACTGTAATGAAACAGGTAATTGGGCTCATGTACAAGCATTTGATGGATATGGGTTTTCTCTTGATCTTCCGATTCTTCCATATCTAAAAAGGCATCTACATTTAACACCGTAATTAATTTCTCAAGTCCTTCATAGGCCATAAATTGACCATAACCCATGTTATGAGACCCTCCAATTATTACGGGCAAAATCGAATTTCTAATTAAATACTCACAAACTTCTTTGAGCCTACCATAGGTTTCTTCTAAATCAATTCCAGGATTTAAGTTTCCTAAATCAATAATATTATGTGCACCTTCACCTCGTTTAAGGCTATAAAGTTTTTCTCTAATAACATCTGCCCCTTGTGCAATACCCACATGGTTCGCATTGTTTTGATAAGTATTGATTCCGAGTAAGGCAATGGTGTGGCCTTCTAGTTTGGGTAGTTTTCCTGTATTTATGTTAATGCCTTTATAAAAAGAGCTTACAGAAGTAATATCGTCAATAAGTTGCTCATCAACGGGAGTAAAAAATAAATCTAAGTCCATTGGTTTTAACTTTCAAGAATTATATCAAACAACTCTAAAGAAGCCCTTTGACCCGACTCCATAGCACCTTGTACAGTTGCAGTGTTGCCATTAAGAGCGGTTGCTTCGCCAGCCCAAAATATCCTATTTTGTACAGGAGTTGCCATTTGAGCAGCAGCTCCAGTTCCACTTACTAATGGGTATGATTGTGCTCCCTTAATGTACTCCTGCTTGCTCCAATCAAAAAGATAGCTTGACGCTGGGTTAAATTCCTTTGTTGCCTTGCCACCTTGAATTGGGTAAATAGCATCCAGGTCAGCCAAAAGTAGTTCAAAAATTTCCTCATCGGTTTTGCCTGCCAATGCTTCGGCTTGGTCGCCCACAATAACTGCAGTAAGTACTCGGTTGGAGTTTGTGCGAACAATGCCGGGAGCATAATACTCGCGAGCATATCCTTCAGTATAAATAGAAGTTGATTGTTTATCCCAGAAATTGGAGAAAAAACTCATAGTAACTTTAATACCACCCGACATGCCAATTCTGTTCCATGCAGATGTATTAAGAATGGGTAGGTTTGGACTAAACGAGATGTCTCCTGCTTTTAAAATTGCTAAAGGCACAGTAATAATTAAACGAGTACAGGTATGAGTTCCTCCTTCTTTATCTGTTAAAATAATATTGCTAGGATCTGTATAGTCGATGCTGGTAATTGCCGTATTAAATTTAATAAGTGAAAGCACATCGGTATAAATACCACTTACTACTTGAATAAGAGATTGATTAGAACTGAAGTACCTGCCTTCTCCGCCATCCCAATTTTTTAAATTATCAGCAATGCCCTTTACACTCATATTGTTATAAGTAGCTCCATTGGGAGTGGCTACTTGGCCTTCAACCACATGGTGTGCACGGGGTTCAATTTGGGCACTAACAACAGCATTTTGTAACGTTAAATCAGGGCCAGAGTAATTTTTTAAGTTTCCAATAAAATTTTGGGCGTTAATAAAATCGGTATCTCCTTGAGCTATTAAATCTTCTTCAAAATCTGGATTCCCATCCATAACAAAAGATGCGTGCTTTGGAACTTCTTCCAAAGCAATTCCTCGTTCAACAATTCTATTATACCACGGGTTATTATTGCCGTAAACATAATCAGCACCTTGTTCTAAAGGAAAATCAAAAAAATCGTGATTCACTTTTACTCTACCCCCAAATAGATCGGTTGCCTCTAGAATTTGTACGGATACGTTCTGATTTTTTATTAATTGGGCAGCTTCTAATCCTGCCACCCCAGAACCAATAATAATAACATTGCCATCGTATACAGGCAGTAGTGGAGGGTCTTTAGGTGCGCAAGAATTAAAC
>CAZDQR010000347.1:0-3361 GCA_964507315.1 uncultured Roseivirgaceae bacterium | reverse complement strand
CTGGCAATCATTATTTTGAATTACGTGCGAAACTGGAAGATTCAGTAGCACAAAAAATAAAGTCGAAGGCCATTGAAGATGCTTCCATACGATTTGAGGTTAGCAAAAAGGAGAACCAACTGATTGATCAAGAAAATGAGTTGATACAAAATGCATTAATTATTGAAAATCAAAAAGATGAAGGGCTATTCTTAAGGTGGCTCTTAGTGCTATCACTGGTGATTATTGGCCTTGTTATAGCTTTTTTATACTCGTTAAGAATTAAAAATGTACAGATTGGTGGTCAAAAAAATGAGTTAACCGAGTCGTTACAAAAGCAAGAAAATTTGTTGAAAGAAGTACATCATCGAGTAAAAAATAATTTACAAGTAGTATCTGGATTACTTGCCTTGCAAGGCAATCAAACTAAAAATGAAGAAGTAAAAAAGATAATGGAGCAGGGTCAATCTAGGATTGAATCTATGGCTTTATTGCACCAAATGCTGTATAATAATACCGATTATGAAACGGTTGATATGAAAGATTACTTTCATGACTTATTAGCAAATTTGAACAAGACCTTTGGGAAAGGATTAAAAATAAGCTTGGAAGAAAATGTGATTGGAATACAGGTAGAAATTGATAAAGCTATTTCTCTTGGTTTAATTATTACTGAGCTTATTTCTAACTCGTTTAAGCATGCATTCATGGCTAAAGAAGGCAGCATTGCTATTTCCCTAACAGAGCTTTCTTCGCATAATTATAAGTTGGTTGTAGAAGATAATGGTAAAGGATTACCGCCTGGTTTTGATATAAATAAGCCAGCATCATTGGGGCTCAATTTGATTTCAATTCTTGCCAATGAGTTAAGAGCTAGCATAGAGTTTTCTAGTAAAAATGGAGTGAAATGTGTATTATTAGTTAACCTGGCATAGAAATGAGCAACGTAAAAATATTTATTGTAGAAGATGATGCTATTATACGAGCTACCCTCAAGTTAATGTTAACTCAAAATAATTTTGACATTGCTGGGGAAGCTGATGAAGCAGAAGATGCATTTGATAAAATAAATGAATCTAAGCCCGATTTGGCTTTGTTGGATATTAATTTAAAGAGTAATAAAGATGGTATTTGGCTAGCTGAGCAATTACGAATACACCATAATTTGCCGATTGTGTTTTTAACAGCATATAGCGATGGAAAAACACTAGAAAAAGTGATGAAAACCAAACCCAATGGTTTTTTAAGTAAGCCTTTTAAGCAAGTTGATATATTTTCATCCATCAATATAGCTCTTCAGAACTTTTCCTTAGCAGAAGAATCGTTAAAATATAGCCCTAAATATATAGAGCAAAGGAGCCCTCAAATTGATTTTCTGTATGTGAAAGAAAAGAACGTTTTGGTAAAAATTCTTTTTAAGGATGTATCTTATCTAAAGTCGGATGGTAATTATGTTGAAATACATATTGCTACTAGAAAATATGTGCTTAGAGCCAAGCTCACAGATATGCTATCGAAACTACCAACCGATAAATTTGTGCAAGCACACCAACGCTATATTGTTAATGTACAAAGGCTAAATGCTGTTGGAAATAGTTTTGTTATAATCGGAGAGGAGAAAATACCTGTTTCTAAAAAGTTTGCTTCGGGAATAAATGGCATCACTGGATAACTTATCTCACGTGATATTATTTTAAATCTTGCTTTCTTAGAGTAAGATTGGTTCTCTATTTGCAACAGTAGAAGAAAAAAGTAGATAATATTTGGTACTCCCTTAAAGCATTTTCAATAAAAGGAAGTTTGAGTTGCAGTAACATCTAGGCAATAAAAGGCTGCATCATTGGGTTTGTCTAATCTTTAAAAAAATCATGTTGTAAGTGTACAAGCCGTCAAGCTTCCCAAAATCTAGTTCAAACTTCCCATTGTTATACATTAATTATTGTGCTGCTATTTATCAGTTTACTTTTAGAATCTGCAATTAAAGACAAGGTCTAAAAAAAATCTTAGCTTCTATAATTCAGTTAGGCTTGATACCATCTAATATATTAAATAACCACCTATTAAGGTTTCTGGCCTTAATAGGTGGTATGTGTTATAATAATAATTATAACAGGTAACATAATATGTATAAAATAATTATGAAAAAACAGTTAAAATCTATTCTGATAATTTTGCTTTTTGGAGGCGTTTCTTTTACTGCAAATGCACAAAACTGTACGGTAAATGCAGGGGTTCCTCAAAGTATTTGTGCAGATGAAACACTTACGCTTTCGGGGAGTACTGGGGGGCTAATTGCTATTAATGCAGTTTGGTCGCAAGTTTCTGGTCCTGCAGTTACCATTGCCAATCCCAATGCGTTGGTTACCAACGTAACAGGTACTAGCACATTAGGAGGCCAAGTATTAGTGTTTAAAATTACGGCTACTTGCGATGATGGAAAAATTGTATCGGATCAAGTAGTTTATACCATTTATGCCAATACCATTGCCGATGCCGGCAGTGATTTAGGATCGCATTGTGTAACGGATGTGGTAGGCCTTAACGCCAATGCACCAGGTGCTGGCGAAACAGGTAAGTGGACGGTGTCGCCATCTAATAAAGGAATTATTTTTGCTAATAATACGGATCCCAATACAAGCATCAGCTTTAAAACAACTCAATATGGTAATTCTACGTTAACTTGGACAATTACTGGTCCAGATTGTTTATCGTCTGATGCTATTACAGTTACTAATATTGGGGGAGTTAGTTCCGTGTCTGCTGGAGGTGATAAAACATTAGATGAATGCTATTCTTCAACTCAATCTTATAGATTTAGTGCTAGCCAACCAGGTTTTAGTGGATCTGGGCAAGCAGGTTTATGGACAACTGTAAATGGGCCTACTTTGCCATCTTTTAACAATTCTGGCAATAGAAGGGCAACGGTTTCAGGATTAATAGAAGGGGTTTATACCTTTAGATGGTCTGTTTCTGGTCCTTGTGTATCGGGTAGTGATGATATTATAATTACCGTTCCTGCTCCAACTCAAGATGTTACTAATGTCGATTTTGGTAGTACCAACTTAGTATATTGCGATGCTAGAACAAGCACAACTTTATCGGGTGTGGTACCACAATATGTAGGCGAAACCATATTATGGACTCAAACGTCAGGGCCAGCAGGTACTACTATTACCACCGATGCTTCATCCTCAACTACTATTACGGGTTTAGATGGAAGCAGTAATTATAGTTTTACATATACTATAACAAGCCCTGTTTCAGTAAGCTGTACAAGTTCAGATGTGCTTACTATATCCTATACCAAACCAATAACACTTGTAGTTTATATTTACAACTCTTATCTGAACCTTCCTTGTGGCAATAATTAATACTCAATGCG
>CAZDQR010000346.1:0-3364 GCA_964507315.1 uncultured Roseivirgaceae bacterium | reverse complement strand
AATTCAATGCGTTGTTGGTGCAAAATCAAATCGTTTTTATGTCTTGCCAAAGCAATAAAAATGTGAGCCCAGAGCCACCTGGAATTCCATTAGACTCTTTTGAAGGCGTAATTGAAGATAGCTTTAATGGTAACGAAGTTGTGGTTTATGCTAATTCAAAAAATGGCCTTATGGTTATTTTTAATAGAGTGTTGGGTAATGGCACCCAATTAAATTTCAGCCGATCTGATGGAGATTTTCCTAATGTGCTTTTATCTGATGAGGGCACGGAATGGAATGTTTTTGGAGAAGCCATATCTGGCCCCTTACAAGGTGAACAACTTATTACAGTTGAAAGCCAAATGGGTTATTGGTTTAGTTTTGCTACTTTCTTTCCAAGAGTTACACTCTTTGGTGAATCAGAGCAAGAACTGATTGGAGATGGGTTTTCTGATGACGAGTGGCTGATAGATCCCTCTTTAATAATTACTGGAGCCATTAAAGACGGCATTCCGGCCTTAAACGCTCCTGATTATATCCAAATAACCAGTTCCAATTGCAATAATAAATTCTATCTTGATAACACCGATTTAGTATCTGTTATCAGTGATAAAAATCAACTACGAGTTTACCCTCATAAAATTCTCGATTGGCACGAAATTGTGAATGATGAAATAAATGGAGTTCCTTATGTATTATCCTATTGCCCATTAACAGGTACCACAGATGTTTGGGAAAGAACAATTAATGGTAAAGTAACCACCTTTGGCGTTTCTGGATTTTTATATAATGATAATCTAATTTTATATGACAGAGCATCCGATAGCTTGTGGCCGCAAATACTAAGGGTATCAGCTAATGGAACACTTATTGGCAAAAAAGCAGTTGGTTTACAAGTAACCGAAATGACTTGGGAAGCAGCCAAACAGCTTAGCTGCAATATACTTTTACTTTCTGAAAATACAGGGTACAGCCGAAATTATGAACAGTATCCATATGGTACATATAAAGATGTTGAAGGGCTTTTGTTTCCTATAACTTTTGAAGACAAACGAGTTTTTGGAAAAGAAAGAGTACTGAGCTTAAAAGTAGGAGGCAAAGTAAAAGCCTATCGTTTTAGTGATTTTGATAAACAGTAAGTTCAACCCCTTTTCTATATATTACACATCATTGTGTTTGAATTGACTAGATCTAATTTTATATTTAGGACTTTTCTATAAAACCTCTTCAATTGAACAATTCTTTAACGCTCGATAAACTCTTAGGCATCCAATACCCAGTAATTGTAGCACCTATGTTTTTAATTTCAAATACAGCTATGATTAAAGCTGCACTAGATGCTGGTGTAACTGCAGCCTTTCCTGCCTTAAATTATAGAACAGATAAAGAATTAAGGGAGGCCATTGCAGAGATTAAAACACATAGCGATAAACCTTTTGGAGTAAACCTTATTGTTAATAAATCGAACCCAAAGTATAAAGCACAGCTAAAAACATTAATTGAGCTAAAGGTTGATTACATTATCACCTCCTTAGGAAGCCCTAGAGAGGTAATTGAACAGGCTCATAAAGTTGGAACCAAAGTGTTTTGCGATGTAATTGATTTAAAATTTGCTAAAAAAGTTGAAGAACTTGGAGCCGATGGCATTATTGCTGTTAATAACAGGGCGGGAGGTCATTGTGGAGGAACCTCTCCCGAAGACCTTATTAAAGAATTAACCAAGAACTGTTCCATCCCTATTATTTCTGCAGGAGGGGTTGCCAAAAGCGATGATATAAAAGACGCCCTAAGTTTGGGTGCAGCTGGGGTACAAGTAGGAACCATTTTTATAGCCTGTGATGAAGCCCCCATTGGCCAAGACTACAAACAAGCAATGGTTGATTATGGCGAAAAAGACATCATTCTTTCTACAAAAATTTCTGGAACGGCCATTACAGTTATCAACACGCCTTACGTACAACAAGTAGGCACTAAGAAAAACTTTTTAGAGTGGCTCCTAAAAAAGAACAAGTGGCTTAAAAAGTATGTTAAAATGCTCATTATGTACAACGGCATGAAAAAGATTGAAAAAGCTGCTTTTAGCGCTACTTACCAAAATGTATGGGTGGCAGGTCCAGCCATTGAATCGGTAAAGTCTATTCGACCTTTAAAGGCAATTATTGGGGATCTTGTAAAAGGGTTATAGTAAACACTAATATTCTCGTGCCACATTGCCATTAAACCACGGTTTATAAATATTCTAATGGTATTCTAATCTGCTTTATTAAGAGCAACTAACAAAAAATTGCTATCTTAAATTTTAGACTCATAAAATCCTTCTATGAATCAGAATTTAAGTCTTGCATTAGCAGTTATTGGCTTCGGAGTTGTGGCTGTAGCAGCCGCCAAGTTAGCAGGTTATTTCAGAATAGTGAAATTGCCATTAATAACGGGCTTATTAATTTTGGGCATCATCACTGGCCCTTTTATTCTTAATTTAATTCCATCCTCTTCCATTGGTCACTTGGCCTTTATCAATGATATAGCATTGGCATATATTGCTTTTGCAGCAAGTGCCGAGCTCTACCTTAGAGATATGCGAAGCAGAATTCACAGTATAAAATGGATGACTTTTAGCCAGCTCATTTTTACTTTTTTGCTAAGTGGTGTTGCCATTTTTTTACTATCAAACTATATCCCATTTATGGCAGAAATGCCAATAACATTTAGAATAGGAATTGCAGGTCTTTTCGCAGCTATTTTTACAGCCCGATCCCCAGCATCAGCCATTGCGGTGGTAAGTGAGATGAGGGCCAAAGGACCATTTGTGCAAACAGCCATTGGCGTAACAGTACTTATTGATGTATTTGTAATTCTGCTATTTTCTTTTACGTTAGAAGTGTGCATTGCCTTTTTTGAAGGCTCAAATTTTGATTTGCTTTTTGTAGGCATAATCTCACTCGAGTTAATTTCAAGTGTTGGAATTGGTATTTTGCTAGGATTTATACTTATAGGTATTCTTGGCACCCGATGGCGCCAACCTTATAAGTTGGTGCTTATTTTATTAATGGGGTATCTAATGTATGTTCTCCATCATTGGCTAGATAACATCACTTTTATTCAATTTAAGCACAGTGTAAGCATTGAACCACTATTAGTGTGCTTAATTGCTAGTTTTTACGTAACCAATTACAGTAAATTTCGGGCTGAGTTTTTAAGAATTTTAGAAAAATCAGCCAAGTATATCTACATCCCCTTTTTCCTTTTAGCAGGAGCTTCATTAAAACTAGATTTATTTATCCAAGTAGCAGGTGTTGCTTTTATTATGTTCTTGGTTCGCTTATTTGGCTTAATGGCTGGTGGCTATGCAGGAACAACCATTACAAAAGACTCCCCCTTACTTAAA
>CAZDQR010000345.1:0-3368 GCA_964507315.1 uncultured Roseivirgaceae bacterium | reverse complement strand
AATGATGTAAACTCAGGATAAGCCTGCCAAATACCAGCCATTAATCCTGCAGCTTGTGGTGTTGAAAAAGAAGTTCCACTCCCTTGAGAAACCGTTCCATTCTCATTTACTAAATAAGCAGAACTACCCATAGCTACAACATCGGGTTTTACCCTGCCTTCTGCCGATGGGCCAAAAGAGCTAAAACTAGAACGGGCATAACCTGTTGTAATGCTACCAACCCCCAACCCATTAATTAAATCAGAGGGGCTCGTGAGAATACTCCAAGCTTTGTTTCCTTCATTACCAACCGAAGCAATCACAAATATTCCCTTTTCAGATGCTATATGAGCTGCTTTTACAACAACAGTTGTAGTCCCATCCATCTCTTCTTGGGTATAATTCATTTGTGGATCATCAAATGTGCTATAGCCTAATGAAGTTGATATAATATCAACTCCTGCACTATCTGCTTTTTCAGCCGCAATTAACCAATAATACTCTTCTATTCTATACTCAGTTGGCACATTTTCAGTAACAAAAAGCATAATATTAGCTTCCGGTGCTACTCCTTGATACGCATCAGGAATTTGTGCCGTGATGAAAGAAAGCACTTTAGTGCCGTGCGATGAGTATTGATATACATTCGAACTTTTGGAAATAAAATCGTAGGCAAATTGCAACTGATTTAGTGAGAATAAATGTTCAAATGCACTAAGGTTAGCCACATTTCTAAATCCTCCATCTAGCACGGCAATGCTAATACCCTTGCCTAAATATCCTTGAGAGTGCATTTCTTTCACATTCATTATTTCGTTTTGAAATAATGAATCGGTAACCGAATCGCTAAACCCCAACTCCTCTTGCACTCCACTTTTCCTACCTGCATAATTTTGCGGAGCTAAGTACGTTATTGTTTCTACAAATGCCTGATCGATTAATTGATCTGCTTCAGTTTGACTGCTTTTAATAATTATGCCATTAAACCATTTGGAGGATTCAAATACATCAATGCCCATATTACTTATCGCAGATTTATACCCCTCTGTGATAGGTAAATCTTGTTCAAAAATAGAAATCTCTTGATTAATTCTTCTTTCGATAGATTTTGAAGAAAGGTAAACTTCAGGGTTATCAGTACTATATCCATTCCCTTCCTTATCGGTAAAAGAAACAAAATAATAATTATCCTGCGCAAAAAGTACTTGAGAAAAAAGCACCATTAACAGGAGATATAAAAAACTATTCTTTACCAAACTCAATTAATTTTTGCTCAAAGATAAAGCCATCATCAATTTTACCATTTTCAACACAATTAGAACAATAGTTGATTTTTATTTTTAGTCTGTGAACAAGGCCGATATCAGCAGCAAAAACTTCAATTCTATAATCATCTTCAGTTATTTTCGCGGGGTCAACTAAATCCTTATGCACAACTGTTAACGTGTTTTTGTAGGATAAAGTATCATACTCATAAGAAGCTTGAACATCTTTTAATTGATAAAACTCGACATCCTTTGCATTGGTTGCGTTTCCATCCCATTCCTTTTCTTCTGCCACAGGAAAAGTTAACTTAACATAATCTACGTTAGCTTCAGAAATAATAATTTTAGAATCATCTGTTTGAACAGCCCAAATCGAATCCTTTTTCCACTTATTACCGTCAAGCTCTTTGCTATATCTGCCCAATATAGTTCTATAGTTTCCATCAGAGTATAACACAGAATTCTCCGCTAACTCTTTAACCAAATAGGTAGTAGTATCTACTGAACCATCTAAATTATAATCGATGATAGACGTATAATAAATTTTATAATCACCAATAGCCAAAGGATAATACTCAAACCCAAACACATCAATATTAGGCTCCACAACCTCTGTACAACTATTTGTACTCAGCATTAAAGCTAAGGATAAAACAGCACCAATTAGAATTTTATAAATACGACTCATTTTATATCAAATATAGCCGAGAGCTTTCTAACGATCATCATATTTACGAACTTTGCAACTTAATTAAATGTTGATATGGGGTTAAAATTAAGTGTAAAAATTGGCGATGTCACTAACCTAAGTGATGCGCGCTATGCAGCTGGCATGGGTGTTGATTATATTGGTTTTAATATAAATAGTAGCTCGGCCAATTTTGTATCGCCCTCCATTTTTAAAGAAATAACTAATTGGGTAAGTGGTGTTGGCATTATTGGTGAAATTGGAGATACGGAACCAGCTAACAAAAGTGAATATCCTGCTTTTTTATCAGAAACAACTGATGCATCTAACCTTATAGAAGAATCCGTTTTTAGAGTTGATGCCACTCAACTATCCATTGATTCTGTAAAAAATTTATTGCCCAAAGCAGGAAAAGCAGTATTTACAATTATTGAGCTCACTACCGCACAAATAGAAAGTAGCTCACCTGAACTAG
Organism: uncultured Roseivirgaceae bacterium; assembly: GCA_964507315.1. Taxonomy (GTDB): domain Bacteria; phylum Bacteroidota; class Bacteroidia; order Cytophagales; family Cyclobacteriaceae; genus JAKISE01. The sequence goes on along the minus strand of CAZDQR010000345.1, from coordinate 961 downwards.
CAACATTATGTGCAGATTGGCCTATTTACATTTCTGCAAAATTTAGTGAAGATCTGCTAGAAGCTGTAGTAGAAAAAATTAAGCCTCAAGGCATAGAAATTAAAGGTGGCATTGAAGACCAACCCGGCTTTAAAGATTATGATGGCATAGCCGATGTACTTGAGTGGTTAGAGGAAGACGACTAGATAGCCAATTCACCAAGTTGTAGTATTTGTTTCTCGTTGCCATAAGAAAATAAGAATGCTTCTCCATCCCCTTTTAACTTAACAGATTCTCCATCAACGTGTATTAACATGCCTTCGGGTAATCCTATAACCTTAGAATCTTGGTTTTTTACTAAATATTCTTCCAACCTCATTTCTCTCGTTTCACCTCCATGGTTGGGAATTGTGGCATTAGTAAAATGCGGATTTATTTGAAAATCGATTAAATTAATGGCGTTAAACGATTGAGGTTGCTCCACTGGCATATCATTTGTAGTTTTTATAGTAGGACAAGCCATATTAGAACCTGCACTCCAACCTACATATTTTGCTCCATTTTGAGCAGCATCCTTTATAGTTGTTACTAAATTTTCTTCTTGTAACTTTTTTAGCAAGCTAAAAGTATTGCCACCACCAACCATTACACAATCAGCTTGGCGTATTTCTTCCTGTTTATTTTCTACGGCATGAATCCCTTTTATTTCTAGATCAAATTCATTTAAGGCATTAACTACAGACTGTGTATAATCATCGTAACTAATGGTTACACCTGCATAAGGCACAAATACAACTGATCTTACGCCTGTTAAAAATTCTTTTAAATATGATTTTGGCCACCCTAAATAAGGCTGCCCTTTAATAGTCGAATTACTTAGAAGAAGAAGTTGCATATTAAAATAAAAATTTCCCGAAAATGAGCTATAACTTTTTTACCCCATAAGAGTTAAATAAAGTAAGCTAACGCAAAGGTACTATGA
>CAZDQR010000344.1:0-3382 GCA_964507315.1 uncultured Roseivirgaceae bacterium | reverse complement strand
TACTACCTTTCCTTTTCCCTCATCGCCCCATTGGAGTCCTAGCAACACATCAACTTTCATTCCTTATTTAGATTAATATTTCTAGTTTGATTTTAACTCTACACTCCCAATTACGATTGAGGAGCTGTTTTAATTTTTACTTGACAATCGCCACACACCCCATACAAATTGAGTGAGTGATGCAAAATATTGAAATTTAACAGTTCACCTACCATTGTTTGTATATTATGAATTCTAGGATCGCAAAATTCAACTACCTTATGGCACTCTGTACATATAAGGTGATCGTGCTGTTTAAATCCATACGATTTTTCGTGCTGAGCCAAATTACGACCAAACTGATGCTTGCTCACTAAATCGCATTCTACTAATAAATCGAGTGAGTTATAAACAGTGGCTCTACTTACTCGGTAATTCTTGTTTTTCATATTAACGTAGAGGGACTCTACATCAAAATGCCCATCTAGCGAGTATATTTCTTCTAAAATAGCAAACCGTTCGGGCGTTTTTCTTAGCCCTTTATTTTCAAGATATGCCGTAAATATCTTGGTAACCTCTTCAAAAATTTGCGGATTGAAAGCCATTGTTAACTTTATCTAATTTGAGTACAAATATAGGTGTATTATAATCTATTTTAGAAGGTTAATTATCCTCTTTAATTCGCCCAACTTTTACAACGCCCTCCACATTTTCTAACTTAACAGCTAGGGCTTCTAGGTGCGTTTTATTTTTAATATATAAAAATATTTTTCCTTCAAAAATCCCCGTATCAGTATCAACGGTAATGGATTTCATATTCACTTTATGTTCGTTAGAAATAATTCTTGTTACATCATTAATAAGCCCTACTCTATCTGTGCCTATTATTTCTAAGCCAGCTTCGAATGATTCTGCTTTGGCCGATTCCCATTTTGCCTTTAAAACCCGATGCCCATGTTTAGAGAGGAGTTCTGCTGAGTTAGGACAATTTGTGCGATGAATTTTTATTCCCTCTCCAATGGTTACAAACCCAAAAACATCATCTCCAGGAATTGGACTACAGCAAGTTGCAAACTTGTAATCAACCAAATCCAGATCTTCACCTATAAAAAGGATGCTATCATCTCTGCCTGTTTCTTTTGTAATGAGTGTGCTTACTTGCTTAGCATCTGTCCAATTTTTGTATTTAGATACAATCTTTTTCTCAGTGGCCGCATCTTTAAACTTCTTAAGCTCTTTAGGCTCAATTATCCCTTTGCCAACTCTGTATAAAAAATCAGTTACTTGTGTTAACCCAAAATACTTGGTTAAATCAGTAAACGTGCTTGTTTTATGCTCAATTTTAAATTGTTTTAACTTGCGCAAAACAATCTCTTTACCCACTTCTGCAATCTGCCGTGTTTCATCTTTGAGGCCGTGCTTTATTCCAGATCTTGCCTTGGAAGTTGCTACAAAACGAAGCCAATCTTCGCTAGGTTTTTGTTTATTAGAAGTAAGTATTTCAATTTGATCGCCATTTTGCAAGACATAATTTAAAGGCACCAATTTCTGATTTACTTTAGCTCCCAAGCATTTAAGCCCAACTTCAGTGTGTATATCAAATGCAAAATCTAACGTAGTAGCTCCATTTTGAAGCGTCTTTAAATCTCCTTTTGGTGTAAAAACAAACACCTCATCTTGGTATAAGTTCGACTTAAACTCATCTACAAACTCCACTGCATTTGAGCTGTTATTATCTAATAGTTCTCGTACTTGGGCAATCCAAGTTTCAAGCCCACTCGACTTGCGGCTAGCGCTGTCTTTATATTTCCAATGGGCAGCATAACCTTTCTCAGCTATGTCGTCCATTCGCTTAGTTCTTATTTGCACTTCTACCCATTTGCCTGTTCGGCTCATAACCGTGGTGTGCAACGACTCGTACCCATTCGCCTTTGGCGTGCTTACCCAATCGCGCAATCGATCAGGGTTGGGTTTATAAAAATCGGTAACAATGGAATATACCTGCCAACAAACGGCCTTCTCTTGCGCTAAAGGCACATCAACAATAATTCTTATGGCAAAAAGATCAAAAACCTCTTCTAAAGGAATATCCTGCTTATGCATTTTCTCCCAAATGGAATGAATTGATTTTACCCGCCCTTTTATATTAAATTTAAAATTATGCAGCGATAAATCTTGTTGCAATGGCCTAGTAAACCTCCTAATAAATCTATCACGAACCTCTTTAGTTATCTTAATATTATCAATAATAGATTGATATGCTTCTTGATGTGTGTACTTTAAATGGAGGTCTTCCATCTCAGATTTAATTGCATATAAGCCTAATCTGTGTGCCAAAGGCGCATAAAGAAAAATGGTTTCAGAAGCAATTTTTAATTGTTTATGCCTCGGCATACTATCTAAGGTTCGCATATTATGCAACCTATCTGCCAACTTTACCAGTATTACCCTCACATCGTGCGAGAGGGTAAGCAGCATTTTTCTAAAATTTTCGGCCTGTCCAGAATCTGCACTACTTCCAACTCCAGAGATTTTAGTAAGCCCGTCAATTATTTGAGCCACTTTCTTGCCAAACTCCCGTTCAATATCCTCTACTTCATAATCAGTATCTTCTACTACATCGTGCAAAAGGGCAGAAATAATAGAGGTTGGGCCTAAGCCAATTTCTTCTACACAAATTTGAGCAACGGCAACTGGATGAAAGATATACGGCTCGCCAGATTTTCTGCGCATGCCTTCGTGCGCTTCCATCGATAAATTGAAAGCTTTACGAATCATCTTTCCGTCATCATCTTTTAAGAAAGGCTTGGCGTGGCGCAGTAATTTGCGATACTTTCGTATTATTTCTTTATTTTCTTCTTCTAGTTGTTCCGAGTCCATAATTGATAGCTTTAACAAAGATGATAAATAATTATTTTTATTGGATTAATCGGGCGCTGTAAATAGAAAATATTGAGTAACGCAAAAATTATTCATACTACTGTTGGCACTCTTAATAAAACTTAGTTTCTTTGCACTCCGTTTGCGGATGTGGCGAAATTGGTAGACGCACTAGACTTAGGATCTAGCGCTGTAATAGGCGTGGGGGTTCGACTCCCTTCATCCGCACAAACGACCCTCGGTTTCGATACCCGATAGCTATCGGTACGAGATTGGGGGTTTTTTATTTTATCATATTAAACAATTTTGTTTTGGATATTAAATTAAACAAAAAAGCCAATAGCGAAGCTTCGATAAGCATAAGTTTAAAGGCTAAAGATTACCAGCCAAAGGTTGAACAAAAAATTAAGGAATATTCTAAAAAAGCCGAAATCAAAGGTTTTAGAAAAGGAAAAGTGCCTTTAACTATGGTTAAAAACATGTATGGCAAACCTATTCTTATCGAAGAAATTAACCATATGAT
>CAZDQR010000343.1:0-3403 GCA_964507315.1 uncultured Roseivirgaceae bacterium | reverse complement strand
AATCAAGTAGAAAAATGAGCGATAATTTTGGAATAAAAGAAGCACTCGAAGTGCTTGGCGTAAAGCAACATAATGCAGGCGTTTCAACCGGTGCCAACTGGTTAGAAGCAGGTAGTAATAAAATAGTTTCTATGTCCCCAGCCGATGGCCAGGAGATTGGAACTGTAACAGAAGCTACTCCTGAAGAATATGATGCAGTAGTTAAAAAAGCAGAAGAAGCATTCAAAGGATGGCGAATGGTTCCTGCTCCTAAAAGAGGCGAAGTGGTTCGTCAGATTGGGTTAGCTCTAAGAAAATATAAAGAGCCTTTAGGTAAACTTGTTTCTTACGAAATGGGTAAATCTTACCAAGAAGGCTTAGGCGAAGTGCAAGAGATGATCGATATCTGTGATTTCGCAGTAGGCTTATCTCGCCAGTTGCACGGCTTAACGATGCATTCTGAGCGTCCTAATCATAGAATGTACGAGCAATACCACCCAATGGGAGTTGTTGGGATTATATCATCATTTAACTTTCCTGTAGCTGTATGGAGTTGGAACACGATGTTAGCTTGGGTATGTGGCGATGTTTGTGTGTGGAAACCTTCTGAAAAAGTGCCATTGTGTAGTATCGCTTGTCAAAATATAGTACAAGAAGTATTTGCTGCTAATGATGTGCCCGAAGGTATTTCTGGTTTGGTAAATGGCGATTATAAAATTGGTGAATTAATGACCAATGATAAACGTGTGCCATTAATTTCAGCAACAGGTTCTATCCGTATGGGTAAAAAAGTAGCTGCTACAGTTGGAGGTCGATTAGGTAAGTCATTATTGGAATTAGGTGGTAATAATGCCATCATTGTTTCTCCTGAAGCTGATTTAAATATGACTTTGGTAGGTGCACTCTTTGGTGCCGTAGGTACTTGTGGCCAGCGTTGTACTTCTACACGCAGGTTAATTATTCACGAATCGGTGTATGAGGAAGTGAAAAACAAATTGGTTAATGCCTATGGTCAGTTGATTATTGGTAATCCATTGGATGAAGCTAATCACGTTGGGCCGTTAATTGATAAAACAGCTGTTGACCTTTATTTGAATGCAATTGCTCAAGCCAAAAAAGAAGGTGGAAATGTAGTGGTTGAAGGCGGTGTGCTAGAAGGCGAAGGATATGAATCTGGTGTGTATGTTAAACCTTGCGTAATTGAGGCCAAAAATGAGTACGAAATTGTGCAGAACGAGACTTTTGCTCCGATCTTATACTTATTAAAATACAATACGATCGATGAAGCAATGGCTATGCAAAATGGTGTAGTTCAAGGGCTTTCTTCAGCTATTATGACGAATAACCTTAAAGAAGCTGAATATTTCTTATCTCAAGCAGGTTCTGATTGTGGAATTGCTAACGTAAACATTGGAACTTCTGGTGCTGAAATTGGTGGTGCTTTTGGTGGCGAAAAGGAAACAGGTGGAGGCCGTGAGTCTGGTTCTGATGCTTGGAAAGTATATATGAGAAGGCAAACAAACACCATTAATTATGGGGATGACTTGCCATTAGCACAAGGCATTAAGTTTGACCTTTAATAGTTAGTAAGATGTAATGCCTCTGGCCCTGTGTCGGAGTCTTTTATTTAAAGGGTGCTATTTTGATAGCACCCTTTTTTATTGCTATTCAGACAACAATTCATTCGATTAGTATTTATTTTCAAAATTTATTACTAGTTTGGTATGGCACAGAACAACTTTTTAATTGTAAGCGAACTATGGCAAAGCCAACCTATTATGCAATAATGCTAATTGACGATAATGAGATAGATAATCTCATTAATCAGAAGATGATTGAAGCTGCAGGAATTACTGAGCATATCTACACCCATACAGGCGCACGTAGTGCTATTGAGTTTTTGCGAAATATTGAAAAGCTAGATGCAGCTTCTACTAATAATGTGTTACCTGAGCTTATATTTTTAGATATTGATATGCCCTTAATGGATGGGTTTCAGGTTTTAGATGAGTTTGGTAACCTATCTGAAGCCACCAAAGAAAAGTGCAGCATCATTATGCTTACTTCCTCTATTAGCCCTGCTGATGTAAATCGTTCTAAAAAGTATGAATATGTGCGTAAATACATCAACAAGCCTCTTACCCTTGAAAATCTAGAAAAATTTAAGAGTTAATAACCTGTTTAGGTTCTCAATTAAATTTCAAACTAACAAGTCATTCTGTCCTGATAGCTATTGGGATGCTTCAGAATCTATAGGATCACTGCATTTAGACACTGAACTGACTCTTTCCTTTGGGATTGTATATTTTGAGAAGGTGCTTCGTGCCTCAGCAAAATAAAGGGCGTGGAGGAGGTGACCAATAAGTGTGTCAGCTAGAATTATGCTTTTCGATTTTATTAACTCAAATCTCAGTTTTTCCTTTTTTTATTCTGAGGTACGAAGAATCTTATTCGGAAAGAAAAAATTAGTTTATTGTGTGTTTTATTCGATCGCTTTTCTTGTATAGCTCACCAAAAATACTCCTCCAAAAATCATTATAGCGAATAATATGCTTGCAGGTGAAACCTTATCACCCCTAAAAATAATGGCAATAAGTGTGGCAAATAAAGGCTGCAAGTAAATATAGTAACCCACTAACGCAGGGCTCACAGTTTTAAGTGACCATAGGTTAAGTAGGTAGGCAAGAAAGGTGCTGCCAATAATTATATATCCAATACTAAGCCATATTTCCCAATTAAAATTGGCCCAGTCGGCAGCAATTAATCCATTATACCCAAAAGGGATTACCATAAAACTACCAAATAAAAACACCCACTTTATTACTGTGAGCGCATTATACTTTAGCATTAATGGCTTTACAATTACAAGGTAAATACTATACGAAATTGCGTTTACTATTATGAATAAATTACCTGTAAATGTGCTGTCGGTAAAATTTGTTCCGTGCGAAGTAATTAAAAGGATTGCACCTGTAGCTCCCAAGCCTATTCCTAGAAATTTAATCCACGTGATTTTTTCTTTCAATAAGAAATAAGAAACCACCAAAACGAAAATCGGTGTTGAAGTCATAATTACTGAACCCAGCATTGGCGAGGTTAGACTAATGCCTTTAAAGAAAAATATCTGGTTAATGGCTACTCCAAAAAGAGCGGCAAAAAAGAACCTTGATAAATCATTAGTTGCAGGTGTTTTATGGGTTCCAGTAAAATAGTGAAAACCCCAGAACAGCAGAGTGGCCATAGGAACTCTAAAGGCAATCATTCCTAAGGCACTGATGTGCTCGGGCATTACAATTTTGGCTACAGTATAATTGGCGCCAAAAAGCAAGCTTACAAAAGCGAGGACTAAATGTACTTTAACCTTTGAGTTCATAGATTAATGAAATGATTTTGCGAATTTAGCATTTCAAACTGATTATTACTT
>CAZDQR010000342.1:0-3436 GCA_964507315.1 uncultured Roseivirgaceae bacterium | reverse complement strand
AAGTGAATAATCCTACAAACGACTATCACCAACCCGTAATGCTCCAAGAGTGCATTGATGGCTTGGCGATAAAACCAAATGGCATTTATGTTGACCTTACCTTCGGTGGTGGTGGGCACAGCAAAGAAATATTAAAGCATCTTACAAACGGTAAGTTGTACGGATTTGATCAGGATGATGATGCCAAAATACAATCAGAAGCGATTAATGAAGACCAATTTGAATTTGTGAATGCCAATTCCAGATACCTTAAAAAGTATTTGAGGTTATATGGTGTTAAGCAAGTAGATGGGATTCTAGCAGATTTGGGGATTTCATCTCACCAAATCGATGTACCCGAACGAGGGTTTTCAACTCGATATGATGCTGCCTTGGATATGCGTATGGATCAGAATGGCGATTTAACTGCAGCAGATATTATTAATGAATATGCCGAAAAAGACTTAATTGATCTGTTTAGTAGGTATGGCGAAATAAAAAATGCTCGAACATTGGCATCTGCCATAGTATCGGAACGAGTAATGCAGCCTATTAAAACGGTGGAGGAACTCAAATCGGTTTTGGAGAAATATGCTAGACCTGGAAGGCAATTTAAATATTATGCACAGGTTTTTCAGGCATTGAGGATTGTGGTAAATGATGAAATGGGTGCTTTAGAAGAAATGATTGAGCAGGCAGCTGAAGTGTTAAAGCCAGACGGTCGTTTTGTGGTGATGAGTTATCACTCCTTAGAAGATAGACCTGTTAAAAATTATTTTTCGAAAGGGAAATTTAAAGGGGAGGTTGAAAAGGATTTTTACGGGAATATGATTCGCTCTTTGGAACCTATTACACGGAAGCCAGTTGTGGCAACTGAAGAAGAAATTAAACTAAATAATAGAGCACGAAGTGCCAAATTGAGAATAGCAAAAAAACTAGTAGCAAAAAACTAATGGCTAAAAACACATTTAAGGAATCTAAAGGAAACAGGAAGAATCTATTCTCTATTATGGAGAAGCTTGTTCGTGTGGATAGGTTTTTTGAAAATGGGTTGCCTTTAAAATATTTGCCAAATGTTCTATTTACTATTTTACTCATCATTTTTTACATTGGCTATAACCATTATGCCGATAAAAATGCGCGAAATATAAATAAACTTGAAGCAGAAGTTGAAGACCTTAGAGCACATTATACTACCTTAAAAGCACAATATATGTACTCTCGCTTGCAGTCAGAAGTGCAAAAAAAAGTGAAGCCTTTAGGGTTGGTAGAAAGTATGGACCCTCCGTATAAGTTAAAAATGCCTGTGGAATGAATATAAAAAATTCCATATTACTTAGAGTTAGGTTGGCGTTTTTGCCAATGCTATTATTTGGTATAGCCATCATTTATAAAATTGGGGTTATCCAATTTGTAGAAGGCGATAAATGGAGGTCTCTTGCAGCTGAAATTGGGTTAGAGTATAGGTCTATTCCTGCTACACGGGGTAATATTATTTCAGATAATGGTAGTTTACTGGCCACTTCAATTCCCTTTTATAAATTGGCACTAGATCCTTCTAGGGCAAGCAAACAATTAATGGATGATGGGCTTGATTCTTTAGCCTATCTACTATCAAGTTTTTATAAAGACAACTCAAAATCAATTTATAAGCAACGCATTTTGGATGCTCGAAACTCGGGACGAAGATATGTGTTACTCAATCGAAAATTAATCGACTATCAGGAGAAAAAGGAAATGGAGCAATGGCCCATCTTCAGAGAAGGAAGAATGGATGGGGGCGCTCTTTTTACAAAAGTTGATAAACGATTTAAGCCTTTTGGATACCTCGGTCAACGATCTATAGGTTTTATAAATGAAAATGGCAGAGGCGCTGGATTGGAATATTCGTTTAATACGGATTTGGCTGGTTTAGATGGTAAGGCGCTGTATCGCAAAACGGTCGGTGGTAAATGGCGCCCGATTCCAGATGCGTCTGAAGTTCGCCCTGTAGATGGCTATGATTTAGAAACTACCATAGATATTAATTTACAAGATGTAGCAGAATCTTCGTTACTAAGCGCATTAGGTAAACACAAAGCGGATTATGGTACTGTAGTAGTAATGGAAGTGGCTACAGGCCATATTAAAGCCATTGCTAATCTTAGTAAAAACAAGAACGGAACTTATTCTGAGCGTTATAATTATGCCGTTGGCAGACAAGGACTAAGAGAGCCAGGATCTACTTTTAAATTGGTAACTATGCTTTGTTTGCTAGAGGATACCAATTTAAAATTGACAGATTCCATTGCAACCGGAAACGGGATCGAACAATTTTATGAGCAATCTGTAAAGGATCATAAAGAAGGAGGTTATGGTACCATAACAGTAAAAGAAGCTTTTGAGCAGTCTTCTAACATTGCCATGGCAAAATTGGCCGATGAGTATTATGGACTAAAGCCCCAAAAATTCTATGATCATTTAGCAGATTATGGCCTTACTAGAGCAATGGGTTTTCAAATGGTGGGTGAGGGTGTACCTAAAGTGAAAAAACCAGAAGAATGGAGTGGAATTACGTTGCCTTGGATGGCTCATGGCTATGGACTTGAGCTTACTCCCTTGCACACATTAACCATGTTTAATGCCGTTGCCAATAAAGGGGTAATGGTTAAGCCGATGATTATTAAAAGAATCACAAAGGCGGAAAAAGAAGTAAATGTGTTTAACACAACCGTAATGAATAAGAAAATTTGCTCTGATGAAACTTTGAGTCAAATTAAAATATTATTAGAAGGAGTTGTTGAAAATGGTACAGCAAATAATATAAGCGATGCCGATTATAAAATTGCTGGTAAAACAGGGACGGCCCAGACCTTAAAAAATGGGAAATACCAAAAACAATATATGACATCATTTGCGGGCTATTTCCCAGCCGATGCTCCACAATATAGCATTATAGTAGTAATCGAAAATCCTAGAGGGTTTTATCAGTATGGGAGCAGTGTAGCAGCCCCTGTTTTTAAAGAAATTGCTGATCATGTGTATGCTAAAAATGTAAATATGCACACAGAATTAGCACATGAGTTTAAACGAGCATATGGAGTATTTCCGGTGATAAAAGCCGGATATCAACCTGATTTGGTTACTATCTGTAATGAGATTGGGGTTTCAAACCATTTGGCAGAAGACACAGACTGGGTAAGAGCTCGCATTAAAGATAATTCTATTGACTGGAAGAAAAATATTGTGCAACCAGGGTTAACTCCGAATGTAGTTGGTATGACGTTGAGAGATGCACTTTATGTATTAGAGTCCAATGGGTTTAGAGTAAATATTTCTGGTGAAGGGCGAGTTAAAGCACAATCTATTATTGCAGGCAAAAGAGCCAGTAGAGGTGACATTATAAATATAGAACTGGGCTAATGAATAAGTTAAACAACATATTGTATAATGTTTCGCTTATGGCCGTTTCTGGCTC
>CAZDQR010000341.1:0-3441 GCA_964507315.1 uncultured Roseivirgaceae bacterium | reverse complement strand
AACAACATTATTTTATCCCTAAAACAAATGGGTTTAAAATAGATTACCTTGTAGAAGCAAGCAATATGCAAGGCATCCTTTTAAATGGTTTAACCTTAAATTGGAAAGCTGACTTAAAAGCAACCGAGAAAGATGTTACCACTTCGCGGGTAAAATCTACCATTACGTATTACCACCAAGATGAAAATTTTGATGAGCTAAGCGAACGCAGTACTGATGCTGAGAGTGAAACTGTAGCTAATTTAAGCTGGATAAATTTTAAACAGCATTTCTTTTCGGCTGCAGTAATTGCTCCAAAGGGTTTTTCTAGTGGAAATTTATATATAGATACCGATGTAAACAGGCTTGATGTTGATAAGTCTGCCAAGGCTTCTTTAACCATTGCCAATACTGCATTAACAGATGGTAATTTAGAGCTCTCGTTTTACTACGGCCCTAATAATTACCAAATAATGAAAAAGGTAGCACCCGGGTTTAACAAAAATGTGTACTTGGGTATTGCTGGCATTAACCTTATTAATAAATGGGTGGTAGTTCCTATATTTAACTGGCTAGATAATTACATTACTAGTTATGGTTTAATCATTTTTATACTGGTTTTATTCATCAAATTAGTTCTATCTCCACTTTCGTATAAGTCATATTTATCTATGGCTAAAATGAAGGTATTAAAGCCTGAATTAGATGAGATTAAAGCAAAATTAGGAGACGACCAACAGAAGTTTCAGCAGGAACAGATGAAGCTGTACCAGCAAGTGGGTGTTAACCCATTAAGTGGCTGTATGCCAATGGTACTTCAAATGCCCATTTTATATGCGATGTTTAGCTTTTTTCCAAGTTCTATTGAGCTAAGGCAACAACCCTTTTTATGGGCAGATGATTTATCTACCTATGATTCTATTATGACATTGCCATTCGACATTCCTTTCTACGGTACGCACGTAAGTTTGTTTGTAATTTTAATGACCATTTCTACCATACTTTATACGTGGAGTAATAACCAAATGAGCACGGTGCAAGGCCCAATGAAGAGTATGAGTTACATGATGCCTGTAATCTTTATGTTTGTATTAAACAGCTTTCCTGCAGCTTTAAGTTATTATTATTTCTTATCTACGCTTATTACATTTGGGCAGCAAGCCTTAATTAAAAGGTATATAGATGAAGATAAGATTTTGGCTATTTTAGAAGAAAATAGACAAAAAGGCGGCAAGAAAAAGTCCAAATTTATGGCCAAGCTCGAAGGAGCTATGAAAGCCAGTGAAGAGGCTAAAAAAACAAAGAAAAAAAAGTAACCTCATTTTAATTTTTGGGTAGCAAAGAATAGTAATTGTTAATTTTAAATTGACAATTACTATTTGCTATTTGTTGTAAAGATTATTCTCATATCTTTGCTAACACTTCAAATTCAATATGCGGAATAAGACCGGTACTAAAATTTGATTCTTTATAGTAACCAGAACAGGCAACACGTTTTTTTATGGGAAAAGTAATTGCAATAGCAAATCAAAAAGGAGGGGTAGGAAAAACAACCACAGCAATAAATCTTGCTGCAAGTTTGGCTGCCTTAGAATATAAAACATTAATAGTAGATGCCGATCCCCAAGCAAACAGTGCATCGGGTGTAGGTATCGATCCTAAATCTATCGAAGCAAGTATTTATGAGTGCATGGTAGATGGCGTGCCTATAGAAGATGCCATTCTAGAAACTAACACAGATAACCTGCACCTAATACCATCAAACATAGATTTGGTAGGGGCAGAAATCGAATTAATTGATTTGGAAAATAGGGAGGAGAAGATGAAAACAGCCCTCTCTCCTATTTTAGATAGTTACGATTATATCATCATTGATTGCTCTCCATCCTTAGGATTAATTACCATTAATGCAATGACGGCTGCAGACACCTTGTTAATACCCGTACAATGCGAATATTTTGCGCTTGAAGGGTTAGGTAAGTTATTGAACACAATTAAAATTATTCAGTCGCGTCTTAATCCAGAACTTACCATCGAAGGCATATTACTTACTATGTACGATACTCGTTTACGATTATCTAACCAAGTAGTGGAAGAGGTTCGTACACATTTTCAAGATTTAGTTTTTGATACAATCATTCCTAGAAATATTAAATTATCAGAGTCGCCAAGTTTTGGTGTACCTGCCTTAGAGCACGATGCCGATAGTAAAGGCGCAATCAGTTACTTAAATCTTGCCAAAGAAATTATTGAAAATAACGAAGAATGAGTGCAAAGAGAAAAAATGCATTAGGCAGAGGCCTAGGAGCTTTACTAAATGATTCTCCTATCAACGAGCCAAAAATGCCAAGAAAGGCTTCTGTTACTGCTTCCGCAAGCATTGATGAAATTTCGTTACAACATATAGAAGTTAATCCTTTTCAGCCAAGAACGCATTTTGATGAAGTGGCTTTAAATGAATTAAAAGACTCTATTAAAACACAAGGTATCATTCAGCCTATTACGGTTCGTAAGCTAGCCAAAGATTCCTACCAATTAATATCCGGAGAAAGGCGATTTCAAGCGTCTAAACTAGCTGGACTAACCACCATTCCTGCCTATATCAGATCGGCCAACGATCAGCAAATGTTGGAAATGGCATTGATCGAAAACATTCAGCGTGAGAACCTTAACTCGATTGAAGTAGCTTTAAGTTACCAACAATTAATTTCTGAGTGTGGCCTAAAACAAGAAGAGTTAGGCGACCGCGTAGGCAAAAAAAGAAGTACAGTAACCAATTATTTACGTTTACTCAAACTTCCACCCGATGTGCAAAATAGTATTCAAGAGGGAACTATTTCAATGGGCCATGCGAGAGCCCTCATTGGGATAGAAAATGTGGATGTATTATTAGATGTGTTTAAAAAAATAGTTCAGCAAGGCTTATCGGTTCGCAAAACCGAAGAAATGGTACGGTTATTGACTTCTACAGAATCGGGTAAAACAACAAAGCCAGTAGCAGTTAGCCCTGAAATACAAAAGCTTCAATCTGAATTATCTTCTCATTTTGGATCTAAAATTCAGATTAAATCTAACGATGCTACTAAAGGAGAAATAAAAATACCATTTGTTTCAACCCAAGATTTAAACAGAATACTAGAAATACTAGACATCAGTCTATGATACGATTCTTACTTGTGCTTTTTATGCTATTTTTTAGCAGGCTAACCTTTGCACAAGTGGTTAAAAACGACACTTTACCACCCAGCCCAACCTATCAACAAGATAGTATTATTGGGTTTAGAGCACTTCAAGAACCTGATAATGTTGAAACCATAGAAATGGTGGCCGAAGATCACGACCCTAATAAAGCTGCTTGGTATTCAGCTGCTGTACCAGGTTTGGGGCAGACTTACAACAAAAAGTATTGGAAAATACCGCTAGTTTGGGGAGGAATTGCAGGGTTTGCCAATACTTTTTGTT
>CAZDQR010000340.1:0-3445 GCA_964507315.1 uncultured Roseivirgaceae bacterium | reverse complement strand
TCGGCTTCTCCTTTATACATTTGCTGTCTAGTTCTACCATGGATGGTAAGTGCTTTTATACCGGCTTCTTGAAGTCGTTTAGCAACATCAATTATTTCAATTGAATTATCATCCCAACCAAGCCGTGTTTTTACGGTTACAGGCAGCTCTACTTGTTTTACAATTTCGGCTGTCATCTCGTGCATTTTTGGAATATCCTTTAAAATTCCAGCTCCAGCTCCTTTCATGGCCACTTTTTTAACAGGGCAGCCATAATTTATATCTATTAATTCTGGTTCTGCTTCTTCTGCTCTTGCGGCAGCCAATCTCATAGATTCTATATTATTGCCAAATATTTGGATACCAATTGGGCGCTCATAATCATACACATCAAGCTTTTGCACACTTTTAAAGGCATCTCTAATTAAGCCTTCGGCAGAAATAAACTCGGTGTACATTAAGTCAGCTCCTTGTTTTTTACAAACGGCCCTAAACGGTGGGTCGCTCACATCTTCCATAGGAGCTAGTAGGAGAGGAAACTCTCCAATTTCTAGGTTGCCAATTTTAACCATAATCACATTTTTTACGATTGCTCGCAAAGTTATACCTTTTATAAACCAATAATCGGCTTATTTTTGTTTCAAACAAATAGGCATGAATAACCCATCGATAACTCCTTTTGCTCCGCATCTTAGCCCCTGGAAATTGATAATAATTTCTCTAGTAGGCAGCTTGTTAGGTTTTCAGCTAATAGGCGTTTTTGTTGGTGCTGTTGTAGCGATTCCATTTTATGATGGTTCGGTTATGGATTTATTTGCTGCCATGGCAGACCCTGTTAATAATCCAGGTATTAAAACGCCATTAATGATAACTCAGGGAGTTGGCTCTGCTTTCGGAATGATATTTATTCCGTGGCTTATATATGCAAAAATGTTTAAGATTCCTTTACATTTTGGTCAGGCTCGGCTATCTATTCAACCATTGCTTTTTACCTTTTTAATAACCCTATTTTTTATGGTGGTTAATTCTCCGATCGGAGAGTGGAACCAGCAAATAAAATTACCTTCCTCCATGTCGGGCATAGAAACGGCCTTGCAGCTTATGGAAGAAAACATGAGGGTTATTACAGAATTTTTAGTTGAATTTGATTCGTTTGGAGGCTTTTTCTTAGGTATTATCGTTATAGCTGTTATTCCTGCAATAGGGGAGGAATTGGTTTTTCGAGGCCTTATTCAAAATCATTTAGTTAGAATCACTAAAAACATTCATGTAGCAATCTGGGTTGCCGCATTTATTTTTGGGGCTATCCATATGCAATTTTATGGGCTTTTTCCTAGAATGATGCTTGGGGTATTATTTGGCTATCTTTATTATTTTTCAGGAAGGCTATCTTATGCAATGTTAGCCCACTTTTTTAATAACGGAATAGCCGTAGTGGCTGTTTACCTGCATCAACTTGGTAAAATTGAGTATGATATTGATTCATCAGAAACAATACTTTGGTATCAAGTATTGGTTTCTGCCTTGGTACTTATATTATTGTTATTCGCTTTTAATCGAACGGTTACTAAAGAAGAGAAAAATGAGCAGTTGGTCTAACGTCTACGCATCAAAAATGCCCTACAGGGTAGAAATTGTTAAAGACATTTTGAATCAAAAAGGGATTGAAGCAATTGTAATGAACAAGAAAGACTCAGCCTATGATATTTTTGGACAGCTAGAGGTTCATGTAAAAGCAGAATCTGTATTAAACGCATTGAAGATTATAGAAAATGACATCAAATTCGAAGAAGTTTAGTTCATTAGGGCAGCGGTTAATTACTGCATTAGTAGGAGCAGTGGCTATAATTGGAGGCATTTACTGGGGTATGTGGGGTTACTTTATTGTGTTTTTTGTGATAAGTATACTCACACTTTGGGAGTTTTATAAACTTGCCATAATGGATGATATGGCTCCACTCAAAATTTGGGGTTCAATAATTGGCGCAACTTTATTTATTCTAACTTTTTTGGTTCAAGCCAATTTATTGCCTCCTAAATATTTATTAATAATCTTTCCACTTTTTGCTTCTGTGTTTTTAATTAAACTGTACAAAAAAGATGAAAAACCATTTACACAAGTAGCTTATACTTTTTTAGGAATCATTTATGTCTCAGTTCCTTTTTCACTTTTAAGTATCATTGCTTTTGATACCGGAAGTTATGGATTTCAAGTGATTATTGGCATGTTATTTATTCTTTGGGCAAGTGATACCGGAGCGTATTTTACTGGGATAATGATTGGCAAGAAAAAGTTATTTGAACGAATATCACCTAAAAAAACATGGGAAGGCAGTATTGGAGGAGCAATATTGGCACTAATCTTTGCCTATGGGTTTTCTATATACTTTAAAGATTTAAATCTTGTAGAATGGTTGGTTGCTGCTGGTTTAATAGTAATTGGCGGAATATATGGTGATTTAGTTGAATCGTTATTTAAAAGAAGTATCGCCATAAAAGATTCGGGTACGGCCATACCTGGGCACGGTGGTTTTTTAGACCGATTTGATGGCCTATTACTGGCTAGCCCTTTTGTTGTCGTATTTATTGTATTGATTTAGAGGCATTAAGGGCGCATCCTTCAATTTGATACTAGAAGTTGTACTTTTGCACTTCACTTAGAGATAATACGTGAAAAAAATATCTAATATTAAGTTGTTAAAAATGAGAATTCATAAAGAAGGGAGGAAACTTTTGAGTGTTCTTTTGCTTCTTTTAGTGATTTTGAATTTTGTGGTTGCTTATGCTATTAAGCCATCAGAACATATTATTAATTTAAGTATTATCGTTTCCATTGGCCTTTATTTAGTTATTCTCCAATTTTTCAGAAATCCTCACATTATTATTTCTAATAATGGTAAACATATTTTAGCCCCAGCAGATGGTAAGGTAGTAGTTATTGAAAAAACCATGGAAAATGAGTTTTTTAATGACGAGAGAATACAAGTTTCGATCTTTATGTCGCCAACAAATGTGCACGTAAACAGAGCTCCATTATCGGGGTTTGTTAAATATTTTAAGTACCATCCTGGCAAAAACTTGGTTGCTTGGCATCCAAAATCGTCAACCGACAATGAGCGTACAACTATGGTTCTAAGTTCAAATAGTGGGATAGATGTATTAGTAAGGCAAATAGCAGGGGCTATGGCCAGAAGAATTAAGTGGTATGTAGATGAAGGTAGCGAAATTGAACAGGGCCACGAGTACGGTTTTATTAAATTCGGCTCTAGGGTAGATGTGTTTTTACCTTTGGATTCTACAATCTTAGTTCACCACGGAACTAAAACGAAAGGTGGTAGAACAGTAATTGCTGAATTGTCCTAAGATTATTCAAATTTATTAATTTTTTAAATTATGCCTACTGAAACAGGTTTACTTAATAATACAGCAGAAGCTATTATTGGGGCTGGTTGTTTTTGGTGCGTTG
>CAZDQR010000339.1:0-3446 GCA_964507315.1 uncultured Roseivirgaceae bacterium | reverse complement strand
CAGGTGAAATTATTTGGACAGGAGCAAATACTTTAAAAAATTCAACAGGATATAACTTAACACAACTATTAATTGGGAGTGAAGGAACTTTAGGTATTATCACCAAAGCAGTTTTTAGATTGATACCACTCCCTAAAAATGACTTGTTACTATTGGTCCCGTTTTTTTCTTCAGAAGAAGCCTGTGAAGCTGTTTCTGCAATCTTTAGAGCAGGAATAACTCCATCAGGTATGGAGTTTATGGAACGTGACGCATTAATTTGGGGAGCAGAGTATATAGGAGATAACTCCATAGTTATTCCTGAAAACATACAAGCACATTTGTTAATTGAAGTTGATGGGAATGATATGGAAGTGCTTTACAAAGAATGTGAAACTATTTATGAGGTACTAGAAAACTTTAAGTGTGATGAAATTTTATTTGCCGAGGATGCAGCTCAAAAAGATAAGCTTTGGAAAATTAGAAGGGTAGTTGGTGAGGCAGTAAAAGCAAGGTCAATTTATAAAGAAGAGGATACTGTTGTACCAAGAGCCGAATTACCTATCTTATTAAAAGGGGTAAAAGAAATTGGTGAAAAATATGGCTTTAAGTCTGTTTGTTATGGACATGCAGGAGATGGAAACTTGCATATTAATATTATTAAAGATAATATGAGCGATGCTGATTGGAATGATGAGTTACCAAAAGGGATTAGAGAGATATTTAAATTATGTATTGATTTAAAAGGAACTATTTCTGGAGAGCACGGAATTGGTTATGTTCAAAAAAGTTACATGGACATACCTTTTAGTAATGTAGAATTAGAGCTTCAGAAAAATATAAAAAGGCTATTTGATCCAAATGGAATTATGAATCCTAGTAAAGTGTTTATATGAAAAAAGCCCCAAACTAATGGGGCTTTAATATTCAAAAGGCAGGAGACTTGCTTACACTTAACTACCTATCTAATTAACTTTAAAAACAGTCTCCATATTAAAGACGGAGAAAGAGATAAAATGGTTGCTTTTTTTGTATCACTTTATTTCTTAGGAGGAGAATATGAACAAGATTGTAGCTATAATAAGTACATTTGCTTAAATTAAAAAGAGGATTAAATGTCATTAGAATTTTTAAAAGAATCTGTTACAGACACTACTTTATTGAATATAATTGATAAAGTTAAAAACCAAGATAGAATTACATCTGATGAAGGGATTTATCTCTTTGATAATGCTGATGTTAGCTATTTAGGAGTTCTGGCAAATTACATACGAGAAAGGAAACACGGGAATAAAACATATTTCAATAAGAATTTCCATATTGAACCAACAAACATTTGTGTATTTGATTGTAAGTTTTGTGCTTACTCAACGTTTTTAAGAAAAAAAGATGATTTTGATGCTTGGGAACTAAGTGAAGAAGATATTTTTGAAGCAATTAAAGCATACGAAGGTAAAGACATTACAGAAGTTCATATCGTAGGAGGAGTTCACCCTAAAATGGGATTGGAATATTTCAAAAACTTAATTAGTAAGATTAAAGAACTCAGACCAGATTTACATGTAAAGGCATTTACCGCTGTTGAGTTGGATTATATGGCTCGTAAAGCAAAAGTAAGTTACAAAGAGTGCTTACAAGTTTTAAAGGATGCCGGACAAGGTTCTTTGCCAGGTGGTGGGGCTGAAATATTTGATAAATCGATTAGAGACCAAATTTGTAAAGATAAATGTACTGGTGAAGAATGGCTAGAGATGCACGAAGCTGCTCATAGTGTTGGTATGCCTTCTAATGCTACTATTCTATATGGACATATTGAAGAGACTAAGCATCGAATTGACCATATGAACCGGTTGAGAGAATTACAAGATAAGACAGGAGGATTTAATGCTTTTATTCCTTTAAAATATAGAAATGGAAACAATCAAATGTCAGATATTGGTGAGGTAAGTATTTTGGATGATTTAAAAATGTACGCTATTGCTCGAATATTTTTAGATAACTTTAATCATATTAAAGCTTATTGGCCTATGATAGGAAGAAAAACCACACAGTTGCTACTTTCTTTTGGTGTAAATGATATTGATGGAACTGTTGATGATTCTACAAAAATTTATACAATGGCTGGTGCCGAAGAACAAAAACCAGCAATGACAACTGAACAAATGATTGTTTTGATACAAAATGTTAATAGACAGCCAATTGAACGAGATAGTGTATATAATGAATTGAATGATTATAGCAAAATTGAATTAGTTTAAATTATATATATTTACATATTAACCTAACTTAAACATTATGAAATTTTTAAAAGGAATAGGAATCGTTATCGTGATTCTAATAGTTGTTTATATGGTTTTAGGATTTTTTGGTCCTGCAGATTATAGAGTTGAAAGAAGTATAAAAATAGAAGCTACAGCTGACATTGTTTATATACAAACTACAAAATTTACGAATTGGGCAGCATGGTCACCGTGGGCAGCAGCAGACCCTGAAGCTAAATACAGCATTAAAAATGAAGAACAGACTGTAGGGTCGGAAATGGGATGGGATGGTGAAGTTTCGGGAAAAGGATTTATGACAATTACTGAATTAGTTCCAAATGAAAAAATGGTATATAAATTAAGCTTTCTTGAACCATGGGAAATGTCATCTGTTGGTGGGTTTAACTATACACTAGAAGATGGTACTGTAAACTTAGTTTGGTATGATGAGGGTAATATACCTTTTACTCAACGACCAATGATGTTATTTATGGATTTAGAAGAAATGATGGGACCAATGTTTGAGGATGGACTAAAAAATATTAAAGTTATATGTGAGAACATGAAATCAGAATCTAGCATTGAAATATCAGAAGAAACAGTTGAGAGTAAATCAATTTTATTTATTTCTGAAAGTTCTAGTTTAATGCCAGATGCAATTGGAGCTAAGATGGACGCTGCTTACGGAGAGTTAATGGCTTTAATGGGTATTGCTAAATTGGAAATGGCTTCTGCACCAATTGCTATTGCTAAAAAATATTCATTAGAAGAAATGGTATATGATTTTGATGCAGCATTACCTATTGTTGAATTACCAGAAGAATTAGAATTAGATGGTAGAATTCAAAAAGGAGAAACTTATGCAGGTAAAGTGCTTAAAACTGTTCATATAGGTTCTTACGTAAAATTTAAAGCTACTTATGATGCGATTATAGCTCATATTGAAGCTAATGGTTATGAAATAAATGGTAATAGTTGGGAAGAATACATTGATGATCCAGGAGAAGTAGAAGAGGATGTAAGAAGAACAATTATTTATTTTCCAATTAAATAATTGGCTACTGACAATAAAATAACGGTAACTGGTCATAGAGGAGCTGCAGGATTAGCTCCAGAGAATACTTTAGCATCTATTCAATTGGCTTTAGATTTAGGTGTTGACAGAATAGAAATTGATGTGCAACAAACTAAGGATAATGTAATTAT
>CAZDQR010000338.1:0-3453 GCA_964507315.1 uncultured Roseivirgaceae bacterium | reverse complement strand
TTCTTTTTGTTTCATTATAGCAAATTAGCATTTTTAAACTATCATATAACAAAAGGTAACGTGTATCGTCATTATCGAGCATAAGACTCGGTAATCTTTGGGCTCGAGCCCATACTTATGCATTGGGTTTCTCGGTTGGCTAGCTATTTATGCTAGATCTTTGCCGGCACCGTATTTATAATCCTGCCGTTGAAATTACTACCTTTGTGCTATGCGTTGTCCTACAGGAAAAAATGGTTATTACTCTGAAAACGAAGTGCAAGAAGCTTTGATTCGTTCCCACATCCGGTTTGTACAGGCAGCTCAAAATTATTATAAATGTCGAGATTGTGAAGAGTACCATCTTACCTCGCAAGGTGAGCTAAGTTCAATACTAAACGACCCAGCTGTAAAAGCTCGGATAAAAAGAGAGCGGCAAGAACAAGAGTGGACTGGTAGATATTAATCACTAAAGAGCATTGCTTTGCTCCTAGTTTGGAGTAGGTGTTTGGATAATGGTATTTATTCTTTACTTTTTGTGGCTTCAGCTTTCACTTCTTTAAGCGATTTTTCATCCTGTTTTTTTGTGATAAATTTTCGTAGCACACCTTCTACTGGTAAAATAGAAAGGGCTATTGCTACTTGAATAAAAAAGTTAATAACAGGAGATTGATTAGTTTCAAATTCTGCCTCAGCAATGGTTTGTACAAACTCTACAATAAAAATTAAGGTAAGGAAAGTGAGTAACCTACTTAATATTGTGAATTTATGTTTGTTTCTGTTTATTAAAACGGAGATGGTCATAAGCCCTCCAAAAAATAAAAGCTCAATTAAATAAAACCATGGCCGCTTCCAATAGGGTGCTAAAATATTAAACTTGATTGATTCTGAATTTTGAATATTCCCAAGAGCATCTTTAGCCCTCACATTTAAGGTGTAAGAACCTGCAGGTAAATATGGGAAAACAATTTCGTTATTTGATCTATTCCATTCAGACCAATCTTGAGAAAGTCCAACTAACTGATATTGGAATTCAGTTTGGTAAATGTTTGTAAAATCTGGCGATGAAAATTTAAAGGACAAGGAGCTTTGTTGATTTATTTCTCCCAACACATTAGTGAGGGGCAGAGTTATTGAGTCTTTTTGAGCTTTTTCAAGAAACAATTCAAATTTCCTAGAGGTTTTTTTTATCTCATTTCCATCAATTTTATATAGTTGATTATTGCCCGCTACCACCCAAAATTTATTGGTGCCAAGCTCCGAAATATACCTAGGGTCTTCGAATAGGCTAATAAAATTAAGCGAGTTATTTAGGTTTTCGCCTTGCCCGTGCCAAAAATGCCCTGTGTTTACCCAAAGATTGTTTTTAGAACTGAGAATCATTTCGGTAGGCAATCCAATTTGCTGAGCAATAAGGTTATCTTTTTTTATCGTGTGGTTTTCATAATAGTAATAGCCCGAAGTATTTAAAAAATAGGTTTTTCCTTGATATGGATTGGCGTAAATTCTCTCCAAGTGCGGGTTATTAATTGGGTAAACTTCAACATCATCTAAGGAATAGGCATCTGTTAGAACAACCCTATATACAGAATCGGCTCCACAAAGCCATAAGCTGCCATTTGCTCCTTGTTCAATTTGCTCTACAAATTCATCAAGCCCATCTAACAAACCAGTAGATTCCCAATTGCCATTACTTGGCTTCAACACTTTTACTTCTTTAGAATAGGTGCTCACCATTAAAAACTGATAGTCCTTGGGTTTATACATGTACAAAATGGGCTCTTCAAAAATCCGGTTCGTTTGTTTGCCATTTAATTCATATACACCAGATAATGACCCAATTAATAATTTGCCATTATACTCTAGTAATTGAATAATTTTGGCATCTATATTTTCTATTTTTTCAAATTCATAGCTTTGAGAGAGTAGTTGTTTTTGGACTTGTTTTTTATAATAAGTTGTAGTTTGTGTGGAGGGAGGCGTTGTAGCTTTGGCTCTTTTATTCTTTCTCCTAAAGAGCCCTTTCTTTTTTTTAGGCGCGTCTACTTCTGTACTAATTTCTTTGGTTTCTGTTATTTTTTCATAGCTAACAACATCCTCAAAAAGAGATTTTTTTACTAGTTCGAAAAGGCCTACCGTGGTACCAACAAAAAGTCGTTTATTAAAATCAAATACTATTTGAATATTACCAGATAGCCCTGGGTAGCTTGCGTAATTACGTATAGGGATTTCTGGTGCAATAATTGAAACTCCTTGAGGGGTTGCACACCAAACCATATTATGTTTACTTACAAACAGCGTTAATATTTCATTATCAGCTAGCCCGTTTTCAAAATTCATAAATTGTTCAACCTTTCCTGTGGCAGCATCAATAAAAACTACACCCCCACTTATGGTTGACACTGCCAGTAGGTTTGCATTTACCCAACTAATGTTTACAGGGGTATTTTGGTTGAGGTATCCATCGTCATCTATAATGAAAGGTAGATAGTTGGTTGTCCCCTTTCTTTTAACATAATATTTTCCCGTTTTAGTAAACACAAATTGATCCCCTACTTTGGAGACAATAAGACCCATGCTGCCTGAAGGGAGTTTTAGTTTATTTGGCCCAAGTTTACCATTAGTAATAAGCTGCACTCCTTTACTATTGCTGGCCACATATATTTTGTTATCAAGAATTATGATGGATGAGAAAAAATCATTGGAGGGTTTATCTATGGTAATTAAATCTTGTGCAGCAATATCATAAATTAGTAAGGTGCTCTCAGATAAAAAATATACTTTGCTGTTATGGTACTTAATATGGAAAACCTCTTGTTTAACTGTTGAGATTCGCTGATACGAATCTTTTTGGTTACTTGCCTTTTTTATAACCGCAATTTCTTTTCTGCCTCCGATATAAAGGTTGTTTTCTGTATCAAAATCGAGAGAAAAAACACTATGGGGTGTTTCTATCAACGACCAATCTAGCCCATCGGAAACTAAAACGCCCTTAAGGTTGGCCATATAAACTAGGCCTCTGCTATCTTGTACTATGTCGTAATTATAATTACTTAAACCCCGCTCTTTTAAGTTGTATTGAGCCAAATAGTAAGAACCTTCTTGAGCTAGTCCAAAGGTTGAATATAACAAGCAAATAACAAGCGCAATGCTTAATCGCATATTGAAAATATTTAGATCAAATTTAAAAAAATATTATTATCTTTTCTTTTTTACCTTAAACTTAAATACATCGGGTCGGCTATAATGCCCAGAAGTATCTAATGCCATTCGTTCGCCATGTACTTTTGAAATATCTAAATCCGTGATAATTAGTTTTTCTTCACCAAAAAGGGGTTCAATAATATATTTTCCATCGGGGCCAATAATGCAGCTTCCACCTTTTAGCAAAAGGTTATCTGTGTTATCCATATCAGTGCTCAGGGTAATGCCATTTGGCACATCGGAGGCTTTCATAATTTGGCCAACGGCCAA
>CAZDQR010000337.1:0-3458 GCA_964507315.1 uncultured Roseivirgaceae bacterium | reverse complement strand
AAAGGCATTAGAACACTTTCTGATATTAACATCAAGATATTTATAGGCTTAGCCATTTTTATATTCGTATTTGGCCCCACACTCTTTATTCTAAAATGGGGATTTGCAGGTATTGGAGAGTTCGCATCACATTTTTTTTCTCGAAGCCTTATCGGTTTTACAGAAGAAGGCAAAGCCTGGAGCCAAGGTTGGACGGTATTTTATTGGAGTAATTGGCTTGCTTGGACACCCGTTACAGCACTGTTTTTGGGTAAAATAGCCAAAGGTTATTCCGTTAAAGAGTTTATTCGATTTAACCTCCTTTACCCTTCTTTATTCGGAATGGTATGGATGATGATTTTTAGTAACACCGCAATTTATTATGATACTATTAATGAGGCCGCACCCTTATTTAATGTGTTAAATTCAGAAGGTGGTGTTAGCAAAGTAATATTTTCAATCCTTGGAAATTTACCATTATCTCAACTTACTTCTTTCGTGTTTTTGGTTGCGGCCTTTTTAAGTTATGTAACTGCAGCTGACTCAAACACTACCGCAATGAGTGGCATCAGCTCTAAGTCCATTAACGATGATGAGCCCTATTTGTGGATGAAAGTAATATGGGGGATTCTTATTGGTGCCATTGCTTGGGTAATGGTCTCCTTTTCAGGTGATGCCGAAACCAGTGGCTTGGATGGAATTAAAATGCTTTCTAACCTCGGAGGGCTTCCAGCGTTATTTCTAATGCTTGTGGTGGCTGTTGGAATGATTAAATTGATTTGGAAATCTTGGAAAGTATAACTTTACCTCATTAATTAAATTTCTTCTTTTCCTTAACTCAGATTTAGAGATTTAAGGTACATTTCCGGTGTAAACACTCCAAGCTCACTAGTTTGATAATCTTTTAAGTTTCTTGTTAAGATTAAATCTATTTCTCCATTATTTATAGCTGCAAAATTTTGAAGGCCGTCTTCAAAATCCTTAAAGCCTGAATTTAAAGCCTTTTCAACCACATTTTTGTCCATTTGCAAAATATGAGTAATTTGTAAAAGTTGTTTAAATTTTTCAATCACTTTATTATGCGTTGCTGTTTGTCGCAATAAATAGTACACATTACTATAGATTAATGGGGTTAAAAATCCTTGTATTTTCCCCGTTTCACACAATGACAAAATGGCTGTAGAGTGTATTGCAAATGGCTTTCTATCAAAAAAAGAATCTAGGACAACGTCTGAATCGATAAAGACTCTATCCATTATGCATATGCCTTTTCGATAAAGCCTTAGTTAGTTGCACCTTATAATTAAAGCCCTTAGGTTCCTTAAATGACCCTTTTAAAGAATTTGTGATAGGAGTTAGTTCACTTTTAACCAGACTATCTTCTTTTACAAGTATTTTAAAATAATTCTCAACAATGTCAGATAAACTACGCCCTTTTTCTTTAGCGTACCCTTTTGCCTTTTCAATTAAAGCCTGCTCTATCGTTAAAGTTAACTTAGTATTCATTATTGCTTTTGTAAATAATTGATTGTAAAGATACAAATAATCTGCAGCACGTGCAAATTTTTCTAATTTTGCACGTGCTGCGATAATAATACTCAATTACTAACAACAGCCATTTATTAAACTAAGAAACCACAACACTCTTAAGTATCTCTTTGGCTTGTCCATCTTCTAATCTTGGGCCAAACTTAGCTACTATTTTTGAAGCGGCTAAACTTGCAATTTTACCAGCATCGGCATAACCGTGCCCGTTAGTGATGCCATATAAAAAAGCTCCAGCAAACATATCGCCAGCTCCATTACTATCAATGGCATTTACTTTATAGCTTTCAATATCTATAAAGGTATCGCCATCAAATATCATTGCACCGTTTTTACCTAAAGTAATGGCAAAACGCTTAGCAATGAATTTAAGCTTTTCACGAGCTTCTAATAGATTATCAGTTCCCGTGTATTGCATCGCTTCATCTTCATTGCAAAAAAGAAGATCAACGCCCTCACCTATAACTTCTTCAAACCCAGCCTTAAAAAAATTAACTATAGCTGGATCAGATAAAGTGATACTAGTTTTAACACCGTGCTTTTCAGCCAACGCCTTCGTTTGCTTCATCGCTTCTTTGCCATTATCAGAAGTAATCAAGTACCCTTCAATATATACGTAATCAGCATTTTTAATGGCGTCCTCATCTATGGCAGAACTATCTAATGTGGCAGTAATACCTAAAAAAGTATTCATCGTTCTGTCGGCATCTGGTGTAACCATTACTAAGCATTTACCAGTAATTCCATCTTCGAGATTATCCTGATTAAGATTAGTGTCTAACCCTGCTTTAGAGAGGTCGTTCATATAAAATTGACCATAATCGTCATTGGCAACTTTGCATGAGTAAAACCCATTTCCGCCAAATTGGCTAAGGCCAATCATCGTATTGGCAGCAGAGCCTCCACCTTGTTTTTTTATGCGTTCGCCATCAATGGCTTTCACCAATTTAGTTTGACGTTCTTCATCCACTAAGGTCATTATACCTTTCTCAATATCGTTTTTCTTAAAAAATTGCTCTTCTACCTCAAACTCAATATCCACCAAGGCATTTCCAATGCCATACACATTATATTTTTCCATTTCTTATTATCAAATTATAAGGCAAAAATAGTGATAGTATTGCTAAAAATTCCATCTAGTATTGTCATTCCTGCAAAGTCATTGGATGATTTATTAATCTAAAACACTAGTATTTCTATTCATTATGTGCATTTTGAAAAGCATTCGTCCGATGACTGCTTGTTATGAGCGAAAAAATCCATTTGTGCTACTTTCAATCTAGCACAAGCATCTGCTCCCGCTAGGTTGAAAAGGTGACGAAGTTACTATATTTGAAAAATGTATGCCATCGTGGATATTGAAACTAATGGAGGCAGTTTAACGAACTCCAAAATAACCGAAATTGCAGTGTATCGGCACGATGGAGAAAAAGTGGTGGACACCTTTATTACTTTAATCGATCCAGAAACTTACATCCCTCCTTTCATCACCCAGCTTACGGGCATTAGTAATGACATGGTGGTTGGCGCTCCCAAATTTTTTGAGGTTGCTAAACAAATAATTAACATTACCAAAGATGCCATTTTTGTAGCTCATTCTGTAAATTTTGATTTCACCATTATACGAGCAGAGTTTAAAAAACTAGGCTTTGATTTTCAGCGAGAAAAGCTTTGCACCGTAAAACTTAGCCGCAAACTAATCCCTTTACAGCCTTCGTACAGCCTTGGTAAGCTAGCCGATAATTTAGGCATTGTGATAAATGGCAGGCACCGTGCTGGAGGCGATGCCGAAGCAACGGTTAAGTTGTTTGAAATTTTAATTTCTATCGATACAAAAAAGCCGGTGTCTGGCAATATAAAGCCAAGTGATCCTAAATTTGAAAATGCCAATATTAGCGCTGAGCAGATAAATATGCTACCTCAAGAAGCAGGTG
>CAZDQR010000336.1:0-3463 GCA_964507315.1 uncultured Roseivirgaceae bacterium | reverse complement strand
CCTACCCACCAAACAAAATTGGTAATATCCCAGGCCCAGCCTACAGTTTTATTTAGTCCCCAAACACCAATTCCATCCCAAAGTAAGGCCCAAACAGAAATAGACCCAATACTTAAAATGGCTAATGAAACAGCAAAACCTGCCTTCCATGCTTTCGATGGTTTGGCTTCAACTTGCCTGCAGACGTCTTCCGAAACATCGTGCATCGTTTTGCCTCCATGTATTAGCGGTTCACGTATAGGTGATGATACTTGCATAGTGTAATCTTATATAATTAAGCGTGAGACTCGTTATTTTCTTTATTTCTAATCTTAGTTAGATAGAGCACGTTTGGTTTAGAACCCGTTTCTTCCAAAACTGTATATGCTCTTTCCTCATGTACTTGCTTATCAATACCATAATCGCCTTCTTCGTTTTTAATGCGTAGAAGTTGTGCAATCATGCTATTATCATCACTCATATCTCCAAATACAATGGCATCTGAAGGACAAGCAGAGGCACAAGCTACATTGATGTCTGAATCAACCGTTCTTCTACCTTCTTTTTTAGCTTCTAACTTACCATACTGAATGCGTTGTACACACATTGAGCATTTTTCCATAACTCCTCTTGAACGAACGGTTACATCTGGGTTCAATACCATTTTACCCAAATCGTTGTTCATCGATGAATTCTTATCAAATTGTTTGTTATCGTGGTATTTAAACCAGTTAAACCTACGCACTTTGTATGCACAGTTATTAGCACAATAACGAGTACCAATACAACGGTTATACACCATTTGGTTAAGGCCTTCAGTAGAGTGTGTAGTTGCTGCAACTGGGCAAACAGTTTCGCAACCTGCATTATTACAATGCTGACACATCATAGGTTGGAATGTTACCTCAGGGTTTTCTGCGGCTTCTTCCAACGCCTTATAATCTTTATTTTCTTTTTGCTCTTGCGTAGCAGAACTGCTATAATACCTGTCAATACGCATCCAGTGCATATCTCTACGGTTTATAACTTCTTCGCGACCAACTACAGGAATATTATTTTCAGCCACACAAGCAACGTGACAAGCTGAACAACCTGTACAAGAGTTCATATCAATAGCTAGTCCCCAATGATGATCTGGGTATTCATGGCCTTTCCATAATGAAAGTGTATTTGCATGTACTTTTCCATCTTCTTGATCTTGCCAAGTAGCAATCATAGGTACTTCTCTACCTGCCATTGGATCTTTTTGGTATTCACCAAGCGTAGCTTCCTGAATAACATTACCACGATCCATATATGTTTGGTGCGTTTGCGTACGAGCTACTTGATAAGCTTCGTCTGTAGCTTTAAGATCAACACCATTAGTTACATTATAATAAGCGGCTCCATTTAGCGTACTAACTAATCCATTGGCATCAAAACCTAAACCGTTAGCTACTTTACCTGCACTTGTACGACCATAACCCAGCGCTAAGCCCAAAGTGCCCTTTGCTTGTCCTGGTTGAATAACAACTGGTAAACGGTGGGTTGTACCACCTACAGTTAAATCAACTTTAATAGATCTACCTTCTGCCTCAGTAATTCCTAATGCTTTAGCATCTGAAAGTGAAACGGTAACGTAGTTATCCCAGGTTGTTTTAGTAATAGGATCTGGAGTTTCTTGCAACCAAGGGTTATTTGCTTGAGAACCATCTCCAATAGCTACTTTTTGATAAAGTGCTAATTCAAATCCACTTCCTTTGTAATTAGAAGCAATACTTGAAGCTGCTCCAGAAGCATTTACAGTTGCTGTGTATTCCACTGCTTCAACTGGTGCTTCATACACTCCATCTTGTAAAACTTTATCCCAGAATGCTTGGTAAGCTAGACCTTCTTTACCTCCACCAAAACGTTCTTTCCAATTATCTTTTAAATAATCGAAATAGCTTGTTGAGGTACCCGACCAAGCTAAAATACTTTCTTGCTCCTGACGAGTTTTAAATATGGGTGATATTGTTGGCTGACCTAAACTAAACATTCCGTTTTTAGGTTCAGCATCGCTCCAAGATTCTAAATAATGATTATTAGGAGCTATATACGTTACAGCTACTGCTGTTTCGTCTTTTCTATCTGATGTAGAAACTGATAAAGAAACTTTTTTAATTGCTCCAGCTAAGTCTGCACCATTGGCATAATTATAAACTGGGTTACAACTAAGGAAAATTACTGCATCAATCTTACCTCCTTTTGCATCTGCAATAAATGCATTCATTTGGGCATCATCGCCCTTACGTGCATTAGAGAAATTATTTAATGTAATTGTTGCTCCATAATTTGCAAGCATTTCGTTAATGCCAGCAATCACAGTTTGTACTGCAGGATCATTAGACCCAGAAACTACCAATGACTTGCCTTTAGCCTTCGCTAAATCAGCTGCTGCTCTTTTAATGTGTGCAAAATCGCCTCCACCTGAGATAGAAGCACCACCTGTTTTGGCTGCAACTGCATTATATAATGCAATTACTGCTTTACCTTGTTCCGATGGTTTAATTGGAGTTCTATAATCAGCATTTGCTCCTGTTAATGAAAGATTACTTTCAAAATGGAAATGCCTAGACATAGTTTTCTTTTTAGGGCCAATTTTACGGCCTTTGCTATATCCTTTAGTGTATTCAATTGGCGAAATCCAAGTACCAAGGAAATCAGCATCAAAAGATACAATTACATCTGCTTTTTCAAAATGGTAACTAGGTACTGCAGCTAAGCCAAATACTTCTTGGTTAGATTTTGTAATACCATACGCTGATTGCGTATCGTATTGAACTAATTCAACATTACCATATTTAGCCTTAAATTCTTCTATCGCTTTTAAAGCAGTAGGGCTCATAATGGTATTTGCAACCAATCTAATTTGACCACCTTTAGCAGCAATAGATGATAACTTATCAGCTACTTCTTTATCTAAGGTTGTCCAATCTGTGGCACTACCTCCTTTTTGAGGAGCCGTTAAACGTTCTTTATCATATAAAGAAAGAACAGATGCCTCGATTTGAGCATTTGTACCTCCTTGAGATATTTTTGATAATTTATTACCTTCTACTTTAATAGGTCGACCTTCTCGTGTTTTTACAACAACACTAGCATAATCGCCCCCTTGCATATAAGTAGATGCATAATAGTTAGGAACTCCAGGATCTACGTCAACTGGTTTGTTTACATAAGGAATGGCATTACGAATAGGAGCCTCACATGAAGCAAGCGTAACCGCAGCCATACCAAAGCCCATTAATTTAAGAAAATCTCTACGAGTGCTTCCCGCTTCAGTTTCTTCTAATTCACTATTGGTTGGTAAGTACTCTGGAAATTCCTTATCTGCATATTTTACAAATTCGGGGTCTTTGCTCAATTCCTCAAGCCCTTTCCAATACTGTTTTTTAGTTGATTCCATGCTCAGTTATATAACTTGGAGTGTTTCTTAATAATTAATAATGACATTTAGCACAAT
>CAZDQR010000335.1:0-3471 GCA_964507315.1 uncultured Roseivirgaceae bacterium | reverse complement strand
CCTAAATGAGAAATTCCTCTTGCTCCTCCTCCACTTAATGCGAGACTTATCATACTATTTTTAATTTTTATTCTGAGGGACGAAGAATCTTCTGTTATTTTAAAATGACTTTCTATCTTTATAAGATTCTTCGTTCCTCAGAATTGAAAAGCAACTCATTGAACTTCCAGTATTATAAATTCATACCCAATAGCGGTAACTATATATCATTAAACGCAAAAACTTGATCTAGGCGTACGCCTTTCTCCGTATGTTTAACTGTGCAGCATTCATTTACTGGATCGTGTTGTAAAATAAGCACATACCCATTATCTGCCGCTTCATTTAAGAAAGCTTGTTTCTCACTCATAGTTAATAACGGACGAGTATCGTAACCCATTACATAGGCTAACGGGATATGCCCTACAGAGGGCAGTAAATCTGCCATAAACACAATCGTTTTACCCTTATAATTAAGCTTAGGCAGCATCTGCTTCTCCGTATGTCCATCTACAGTTATAACATCAAACGGGAGTCTAGCATCTCCGCTTACGTCAACAAATTCAAGCTGCCCTGATTCCTGCATTGGTTTAATATTTTCTGCAAGAAAAGAGGCCTTTTCTCTTGGATTAGGCTCTGTAGCCCATTGCCAATGTTCTTTGTTTGACCAATAAGTAGCCTTACCAAAAGTCGGAATTAACTTTTCTCCATCTCGTTTAACACTACCACCACAGTGGTCGAAATGCAAATGGGTTAAGAATGCATCTGTAATTTCATTAAAACCAAGGTCTGCTTTTTGTAAACCTTTGGCTAGTGAGTCATTACCATGTAAATAATAGTGGCCAAAGAACTTATCAGATTGCTTATCGCCCATTCCGCTATCAATTACAAAAGACTGATTCCCTTTTTTTATTATAAGGGAACGCATTGCCCAGCTGCAAAGGTTATTTTCATCTGCAGGATTAGTTCTACTCCAAAGAGATTTGGGTACAACTCCAAACATCGCCCCACCGTCTAATTTAAAAAAGCCTGTATTTATTAATTGAAGTTCCATAGAGAATGCTTTACATTTATTGCTTTAAGTAATAGCCAAATCCGAAAAACCCGTGTGCTCCTTTTAGGTATTGATCCTTACCAATGCCTAAAGAAATAGGGCCAATCATAGAATCGTAAGATATTTTTCCACTAAACCCAAGCCGCCTTGGGTAAGCACCAATATTTGCTGTGTACATGGCAGTATCAACCAATTTCATTGGATACTCACTTTCCAGATAATCGACTTTACCAATAAGATAAATATCTTTACGCATTTCCCATTGCAAGCCTATTGAAAATGTTGCAAGATTGAGAACATCAAATCTTTTGGCTGTTGTGGCTTCGTATTGAAAAACAGACCAACCAACAGGTCGTTCACCACCAATAAAAGTACTATAGGGAAAGTCCTCCAATTCACCATCGGCACTGCTCATTTTCAGCGTTATTTTATATTTAAATGAAAGTTTTTCAGTGATAGGGACAGCTGCTCCAAATCTAAAAGACCCAATAATAAGCCCTTCTGGATGAGAATTGAGGTCTATGTTATCCAATGCACTACTTCGAAATCCGATATAAGTAGTTCTATCATAGAAATAGGAAACCTTAAAATCAGCAACTACACCCTTGGTTGCAAAAAAAGGTTTATTTAATGTGTTAGATTTTAAATAGACCTGCACACCCCAATCATTAGTAGTAAATTTATTTAAACTATACTGTCCACCAGCTAATGGAATAGAATCTGATACAATAGTTGTAATACTGTGGCTCAAATAATTAAGTTTTGCACCAAAGGTTGCATTACTTCTATAAGTGCCTTGAAAGGCCATTGAAATATCAAATGAATTATCTTTGAAAATACTGTTCAGACCACTATTAGCGTTATTTGATTCATCAGAATTTTCATCAAAATAACTTGGCAATTCATAATTTAGCCAGACTGTATTTAGTACAAGAGCCATGTTCTGTTTTTTACCCAAATACTTAAAGTAATTAAGATCCATTCTTGGGTTCTGAGCTAGGTCATATTCTAATATAAAGCGCGAACTTGGGAGTAAAAAGTTTCGAGAAGTAAGATTTAAATTAATCCCAGCCTTATTATCACTGTCATAATGGGCGGCAACTTTAATGCTGTTTTTTGCTGCTTCCTTTACTATTATATTTAATTCATTATTGGCATCATCAATACTATAGAGCACTTTAGAAAAATATAATGTCCCATATAGCAAATTAATTCTTCTTTCCAATTCATCAATTTCTAAAGGTTCATTTTTAGCGATTCTTAACTTTCCAAGAATCAGTTCATCTGGTACTCGCTCATTCCCTTTTATATTTATTTTTTTTAATGTGTAGTTATAATTAATTGGCAGCTTTTTAGGTACTCGAACTGGACCAAATTTATCTAATGAATCGGCTAAATGTTTAAATACATCAGCAAAATCAGCTCCTGCTTTCTCTCCCTGTTCAATAATTGCAGCACCATCCCAAAAGCTTGCCGTTGAATATCCTTTAAGGTCAGGTGCAATATAGATATCAACTAATTTCGTTTGCTCATTTGTATCGTGCGCACTAAAAACAAATGCACTCTGCGATAGAATGGAAACCATGGAAGTTAGATCTTCTTTCTTTTCCAAATCGCTGCTTACAAATACACCAATTATAATATCTGCTCCCATATCAAGTGCTTCTTGCACGGGAAAATTGCGCAGTAAACCACCATCCACATATAATGTACTATCTATAGTGGTAGGTGTAAAAAAAGTAGGAATAGACATGGACGCCCTCATTGCTAATGGAAGAGAACCACTTTTTAAAACGACAGCCTCTCCTGTTTCAATATTTGCTGCTACGCATTCAAATGGTATTGGTAATTTATGAAAATCTGTTATTCCGTGGGCTGGACGTGTAATTTTATTTAAAAACATGGTAAGCTCCTGCCCTTCTATTAACCCTTGAGGAAGTCCTATTTTTCCTCCTTGGAAAGGCAACTCAATAAAATATCTTCCATAAAAAGGTTTTTCTTCAAAAGCTACTTTGTCTAATGGGATATCATTGGTTAATACGTTTTCCCATTTAATACCCAACGCTATTTCTTTTATCTCATCTGCAGAGTACCCAATGGCATAAAGAGCTCCTATGATACTCCCCATGCTTGTACCTGTAATATAATCAGGATAAAGGCCAGCTTCTTCCATGGCTTTGATAACACCAATGTGTGCCATGCCCTTAGCTCCCCCTCCACTAAGCACCAAGCCTACCTTAGGGCGTTCTAATTTGGCTTGCCCAAAAACTGAAGAAAAACTAGGAAAAATTATTAATAGTGAAAAAATTAAGATATTCTTTTTCATAAACGAGAAATCACTTATCCTTCTAAAATCACACCCATACTAGTAAACTTATCAATACGCTGACTAATAAGTTTATCAGCTTTAAGACCTGCTAGCTCTTTATGATTATCTA
>CAZDQR010000334.1:0-3538 GCA_964507315.1 uncultured Roseivirgaceae bacterium | reverse complement strand
CAAATAATAGTTGACACGATGAATCTAGACCAAATTCCCAATGGAGAATATATTTCAGTTGCGTTTGTTAATGCCTTCGGCAAGTTCAAAATCAAAGTAGATTATGGTCATAAACAAAATTTTTTCGCGAATAGAACTGCAAAAAATGAAGCAGGAAAGGCCATTGGCTTCTACTCAAAATCTCATGCATTTAATGTACTAGCCGACAGAGGTTGGGTGTACATAAATCGATATGATTATCTTTTGGATTCAGAAAACGAGAAGAAATCCTACCTTTTTAAAAAGTATAATTAGCTAAACCCTCCAATCGTTTTTATTTTGTAATATTTTCAACAAATTATCCTACCATAAAAGGAGATAAAGTTTTATATTTATCCAATATTTACAAGAACAAAATAGAGTTAAAATCATTGTGTATATTTTTAATTTTATGAAACTCATAAAACCAATGCACACCACCAAAAAATTAAACTATGGGACTATTTGATAGCATAAGAGGAGAATTTATTGACATTATTGAGTGGACGGATGATTCCAGCGACACTCTTGTCTATAGGTTCGAAAGGCATGATAATGAAATAAAAAACAACGCAAAGCTCGTTGTTAGAGAAGGACAGATGGCCGTTTTTATTAACGAAGGTCAATTGGCCGATGTATTTTCACCAGGCACACACACTCTAAGCACACAAAATTTACCAATCTTAACAACTTTAAAAGGATGGAAGTACGGGTTTGATAGTCCATTTAAAGCCGAAGTGTATTTTGTAAGCACCCGTAATTTTACAGACCAAAAATGGGGAACTAAAAACCCTATCACTCTTTCAGATTCACGTTTTGGAATGCTCGAAATTAGAGCTTTTGGCACGTATGTAATTAAAGTAGAGGACCCTGCACTTTTCATAAAAGAAATTGTAGGCACTGATGGCCATTTTACTACTGATGAAATATCCAATCAGCTTAGAAGCATGATTGTTAGCCAGTTTACAGATGCCATTGGTGAAGCAGAGTTACCTGTAGAAAAATATGCGGCCAATACCAATGAAATATCTAAATTGGTAAAGGATATAATGCAAGAAGATTTTAATGCTTATGGCATCGGGCTTACTAAGTTCTTAATCGAGAATGTTTCTATGCCCGAAGAAATCAAGAAAGAAATCTTTGAGCTTAGTAGATTGGACCGTATAGACCTTGATAAATTTGCTAAAATTAAAGCTGCCAAAGCCATTGAAAAAGCTGCCGAAAACGAAAGTGGAACTGCAGGAGCTGGAATGGGCATGGGTATGGGTTTTGCTATGGCTAACCAAATGGGCAATGCATTTGCACCCCAGCAGCAGCAAGCAGCAGGACCTCCTCCAGTACCAGTTGCAGAAACCTTTCATGTTGTAGTAAATGGGCAACAAGCAGGCCCTTTCGATCTAAATACGTTGCAACAAATGATTTCTAAAAATGAAGTTAATAAGGAATCACTAGTGTGGAAACAAGGTATGGCTACGTGGACACCTGCGGACCAAGTAAATTCAATTTCAAATTTATTCGGAGCAGTTCCTCCACCACTTCCTCCAAGCTAGATTATGGAAACTGACGAAAAAAAAGACCAACCAACGGTAGACACCTTTGGTTGTATTGAGTGTGGCGCAGATTTGAAATTTAAACCTGGTACTACTGCACTAACATGCGAGTACTGTGGAGCCAAGAACGAAATTCCTGCCTCTGACATAGAAATTGAAGAGCTAGATTTTCATGAGTACTTTGAAAAGGGCGCTGCTAGCCAAGAACAAATGGAAATTAGTTTGGTAAAATGCGATACCTGCGGTGCAGAATCTTCGCTAGAACCAAACATTACATCTTCATCGTGCCCCTATTGCGCCACTCCTTTAATTGTGAGCAACGCCCATAATGAAAGCATAATTCAGCCTAAAAGTTTACTGCCTTTTAAACTTACCAAGGATGAGGCCATTGCGGCTTTTAAAAAATGGATTAACAAACTTTGGTTTGCACCCAATGCACTAAAAAAAGCCGTACTCTCTTTTGATCATTTTAAAGGAGTTTACCTCCCCTTTTGGACGTTTGATTCCGATACAATAACGAATTACACTGGCCAAAGAGGCGTGCATTATTATGTAACCGAAAGCTACACCACCACCGAAGATGGCAAATCAGTTACAAAAACGAGGCAGGTTCAGAAAACAAGATGGCATTATGCAGCTGGCCAAGTGAGCCATGCATTTGATGATGTGCTTGTGCCGGCATCGGAATCACTACCTCAAAAATTGGTTAAGGAGTTAGAACCTTGGGATTTGCCCAACCTTGTTCCTTTTGATAAAAAGTTTTTAAGTGGTTTTATCACTGAAAAATACCAAGTTAACTTGGAAACAGGTTTTGATAGAGCTAGAGATGATATGGCTAACAGCATTACAGGTTTAATAAATAGAGATATTGGAGGCGATGTGCAACGGATTCATACTAGAAATACGCAGTACAACGATGTTACCTTTAAGCATATTTTGTTACCTGCTTATGTAAGTGCTTATAAATTTAAAGATAAGCTTTACCGATTTATGGTAAATGCTAGAACAGGCGAAGTACAAGGCGAAAGGCCTTGGAGTGTTATAAAAATAACATTGGCCGTTATAGGAGTAATTGCTGTTATAGCAGCTGCTTATTTCTTATTTAGTAAATAATTTGCCGTATTAAAAGAGCCCAAGCTTATGTAAAGTTTGGGCTCTTTTTAACTTTAATGATTGCTGTTTAATGCGTGTAAGTCATTTCTAGTGTATTAGGAGAAATATCAAAGCTATAAACTAGCTGCGAATCAGTAATACTAATAATCCTCCAGGTTTCATTTCTTGTATCTGAATCATCATAGGTAATTCTTAGGGTAAGCGCATCCTGGTTTCCACTTAATGACCACGTCCCGTTTCCATCAACACCTAATAATTTATCGGTACTAGTGCCATCACTATTAAATGTTATCTCATTTCCACCATAGGTAATTTCATATCCTGCATCAAGAAAGCTATCCCCTGAATCAACACTCATAAAAGTCCAACTTCCTTTAGTGAGTTTTAGTGCTAAATCTTCCACTACTACATCTTCGGGAACGCACGAATTAAACAAGAGTAAACCAACAACGGTAACTCCCACAAATGCTCTATATAAGTTTTTCATTCTACTATTTTTTTAAATTAAGCTTCTTAGCTCTAAAGTTAGCAATATCTATATCGTTATAATTAACGATAAATAACTTTATTTATATAAAACACTTTGCGATTAAGTTTAACCCCAGAGTCTTTTAAATTTTTTATCCGCTGTACACCATAGGCTAAGAACGTATTCCCATACCATTTTTCTAGTCCTCCTATTTTCGAAGAAGAGTACTCATTCACTTTATCATCTTCAAATGATAATTTTAAATCGTCAAACTTTTTACCCTCAAGAACTTCTGACCCACTAATAAGTTTACTCCTAATTTGGTTATCATATAAATACAAGAGCACAATGCCATCCTCCGTAAAAGCAGCATGAATAAACTGCTCTA
>CAZDQR010000333.1:0-3565 GCA_964507315.1 uncultured Roseivirgaceae bacterium | reverse complement strand
TCAAATGGAATTCTTGTGGTTAATATTTCATTGAAAGACTTAATGGATTCTGGTGCTGGCTTAAAAGGCTCCATTAATATATAAATAATACCCTCGCAACCCAGCCTATAACGGCCATCATAGGTTATTACTTTGGCCGTGCCTGTTGTAAAAACCGAACCTGACTGTTTTAATATTTCCTTTTCTACGCAGCCTCCACTTACAGCACCAAGCATATAGCCGTTTTCCCAAATAAGCATGCGTACACCAGGTTTTCGATACGAGGAACCATCAAGATCAACAACAGTGGCAAGCACAGTTTTAATTCCTTGCTTTTGGGCTAGGGCAAAGCTTTCAAATATGTTGCGTAGTTCGTGTGTCATTTCATCTGGTCATTCCTGCGCAGGCAGGAACCCGCCCTGCAGAATGTAATAGTAGACTCTGAATTTATGAATATTGTCCCTTTTCTTTCCAATTTGCAGCTCTCTTATATTTACGGATCCCTGCCTTCGCAGGAATGACGTTAATATTTAAATTTTGTTCAACTAATAATCCTTAATACTTTCAAACATATCAATCATACTTGGGTTGGTCTCCATTATTACCCGCTCTTTCCAGCTTCGCTTCCATTTCTTCATTTGTTTTTCTTTTAAAATCGCAGATTCTATATCATCAAACCTTTCATAGTAGATTAGATCAGTGCAATTATATTTTTTACTAAACCCATCAAATACGCCTGTTTTATGCTGGTAAATGCGAGTATAAAGTTGGCTAGTTACACCAATATAATATACCGTTCTGTTTTTGTTTGAAACAATGTAAACAAACCCTCCTTTACCTACCATTTTTTTATGCCGTCATTCCTGCGTAGGAATGACGATGTTATTTTTACATGTTCTTTATAAAAGGCTGCTTTGTAATTCGTTTGCCTGTAGCAGCAAAAATAGCATTGGCAACTGCTGCTGCCGCAGGCGGGAACGAAGGTTCTCCAAGCCCTGTTGGAGCCAATTCATTTTCAATAAAATGAATATCTACTTCAGGGGTTTCATTCATTCGAATAAGTCGATAATCCAAGTAATTATCTGATTGCGGTATCCCATTTTTAAATGTTAGTTCTCCGTACATCGCATGGCCAATACCATCGATCACTCCACCCGTTACTTGGTTTTTGGCACCTAGTGGATTTACAACAATACCACAATCAATAACACAAGTCACTTTTTTAACAAGAGGCATTCCATCCTTCATTTCAATATCTGCCACTTCAGCAACATGTGTGTTATGGCAGTAATAGGTAGAAAACCCTTGGTAAACACCTTCTTTGGTATTTCCCCAATTAGATTTTTCAATGGCCATATTAATCACTCCTTCTAATCGCTCTGCCGAATATTGAATTCGCTCATCTGCAGTTTTATCCACTTTTTTAAGTAAATCTAAACGCATTTGTACTCGATCGACTTTAAGCAAATCTGCTAACTCATCAAAAAAGCTTTGTTCGGCAAAGGCCAAAAAGTTTGTATAAGGTGCTCGCCAAGCTCCTGTGGTAATATTACTATCGTATTTAGCCACATCTACTTGGAAGTTTTCAATAGCCCCTGCAGGAAAAAAGTTCGGTATTAAATCGTACATATTGGAATTGATAGCCGCTTCCTTTAAATGATAACCTGTGATTTTTCCATCTTTTATGGAAGCTGCAATACGGTATTTAATAGCGGGGCGATATATGCCATCCGTCATATCGTCTTCTCTACTAAACACCACTTGCACAGGTTGCTTGGCAAGGCTCGAAACTTCTGCTGCTTCTAAAGCAAAATCACCATAAAGTCTTCGGCCAAAGCCACCACCCATGCGTGTCATTTCTAAGGAAATGTCTTTTTCATCTCGGTCTAGGAGCATAGCCACCCGACTGGCTGTCCAAGCGGGTGTTTGAATAGGACCCGCTAGTTTTACGCGTTCTGCCGTTACATCTGCATAAAAGTTCATAGGCTCCATACAGTTATGAGGTAAAAAGGGAGACTCATACGTGCGCTCGAGTACTTCATCGGCTTCTTCAAAGGCCTTTTTTACATCACCATCGGCTCTTAAAGTTTCAAACTTGGAACCATCCAATAAACCCAATAATATGTTGTCGTGGTCGGAGGTGCTTTCGGCTTTAGTGCCTTCCTTCCAATTAGCAGTTAAAGCCTTTTTTCCTTTCATAGCAGCCCAAGTGTTATTTGCAAGAACAGCTACTTTGTTACCAAACTGAATTACGTTGGTTACCCCATTTACTTTCTTGGCTTTGGCATTGTCAAAATCAACTAGCTTTTGTCCAAAAGCAGGCGGTCTTAACACGGATACGAAAGCCATTCCTTTTTGTCTGTAATCCAATCCAAATAGGGGCTTTCCTGTAATAATTTCATCAATATCTACATTGGGAGCATCACTACCAATAATCGTAAAATTTTTAGGATCTTTTAAGGTAACATTTTCAGGCACTTCTAATTTGGCTGCGTCTAAAACAACATCTCCATACGTAAGGGTTTCACCTTTAGCGTTAGAAATAACACCTTCTTTGGTGGTGCACTCTTCTGGCTTTACTCCCCAACGATTAGCGGCAGCAATTACCAACATCATGCGAGCAGTAGCTCCTGTTTGTCGCAAGGGTTCCCAACCTTGCCGAATCGATTGGCTTCCGCCTGCTACTTGCCTTGTAAAGTGATCTTTATCCAACGCGCCTTGCTCAACATGCACGTTTTTCCATGCCACATCTAACTCTTCTGCAATAAGCATTGGCATGGAGGTTTTTACACCTTGGCCGATTTCTGGATTAGGTGCAAAAATGGTTACAAATCCATTATCTGCTATTTTTATAAAGGCATTAAAATCATTAAAGTTTAATTTAGAAATATCTATGGGAGGTTCTGCTTCGGGCGTGCAAGAAGTAAATAGATTAAAGCCAATGAGCATTCCGCCACTGGCAAGTGCAGAGGTCTTTAAAAAAGACCGTCTACTAAAAGCAAATTTGTTTTCAGATTTCATAAGGGTCTTTTTAATTATTAATGTTTTTTGCGGCCAATTCAACTGCCTTTTCTATGCTGTTATACGAAGCACATCTACAAATATTGGTGTGCATAGCTTCTCGAATTTCTTCTTTGGATGGACTATTATTTTCTGCAAGGAAAGAGGAAGCTTTCATTATTTGCCCTGATTGGCAATATCCGCATTGGGGAACATCAATTGCTTTCCACGCTTCTTGAACAGGATGAGTGCCGTGTTCGGAAAGACCCTCAATGGTTATAATTTCTTTTCCTTCGAGGGTTGATATAGGTGTGATACAACTTTTGGTGGCTTTGCCATTTATGTGAACAGTACATGCACCGCATTGCCCAATTCCACATCCAAACTTGGTTCCTACTAAATCAATTTGATCTCGTAATACCCATAATAAAGGGGTATCATCATCCACGTCAACGGAGTGTTGGGTGTTATTAATGTTTAAATTGTATGTTGGCATAGCATTAGTTTTGGGTTAACAGTTGTTTTTGAAGGGTGTGATCTGTTAAGTGTCAGCTCCTCAATTTGTTACTAAAGCTACTAATTTTAT
>CAZDQR010000332.1:0-3606 GCA_964507315.1 uncultured Roseivirgaceae bacterium | reverse complement strand
AACTAAAAACAGTTGCAGTTATTGGTGCAGGAACAATGGGCTTAGGAATAGCGCAGGTGTCTGCTATGGCCGGCTACTCAACAATTTTATACGACACCAATTTAAGTGTTATAGATATTGCTTTCGCAACCATTGAAAAAAACCTTGACAAGGGCATAGAAAGAAGGAAGTTAAGTACCGAAACAAAACAACTGGCCTTATCTAATCTTTCTAAAGTTACCCAGCTATCAAACGTCAAAGCTGATCTAATTATTGAAGCCATCATTGAAAACCTCGAAGTTAAACAGCAATTATTCGCCAAACTAGAAGGGTTTAATTCTGAAGACACAATTCTAGCAACTAACACATCTTCCATCCCTATCACCCAAATAGCTGCCAAGTTAAGACGACCTCAGCAAGTAATTGGTTTACACTTTTTTAACCCCGCCCATATTATGAAGCTGGTTGAAGTTATCTCAGGAGCTGCTACAAATACAGCTGTAGTTACAAAAGTTACTGACTTTGCTAAATCTATTGGCAAGACTGCTGTAAAGGCAGCAGATTCGCCTGGGTTTATCGTTAACAGAGTGGCACGTCATTTTTACGTAGAAGGGCTTAAAACGCTTGAAGAGGGTGTTGCTAAGATTGAAGGAATAGATAGGCTAATGGAAGCCAGTGGATTTAAGATGGGGCCTTTTAAGCTAATGGACTTGATTGGTGTTGATACCAATTTTAGTGTAACATCAAGTATGTTCAATGCTTTTCATCAAGATGCTAAGTTTAGACCAAGCCGTATTCAACAGCAAAAAGTAGATGCCGAGCATTGGGGAAGGAAATCAGAAAAGGGCTTTTATGAATACTAGACACAAGATGTAAGATTATTAGACGAAAGACAGAATAATCATATCGCTAAACCTTATGCGCATCGTCATTATCTGGCGTAAGACTCGATAATTTCTGGGCTCTTCCGAGCCCGTTATACCCAAATCGCTTCCTTGGTTGGTTAACCAAGGAAGATTATCTGGTCTTACGCCAGACAATGACTCGCTGAGCCGAAGGCTGCACAGGCTGTGCATTAATCATATCATTGGGAAATCTCAAACATTAGTTTTATGTCTAACATCTGATAATCTAACGTCTCTATAGCTGCTCTCTCACTAATCGATCTACAGAGTAACCTTTTGCTTCTGCTTTAAAGTTACGCACTAACCTGTGGCGTAAAGCAGGCACTGCAATGGCTTGTACATCTTCAATATCTGGCGAGTACTTTCCTTTTAAAATTGCATGGCATTTAGCTGCTAAAATAAGCGTTTGCGAACCTCTTGGACCTGCTCCCCATTCTATATATTCATTGGTTAAGTCGGTTGATAAGTCGGAGTTTGGCCTTAATTTATGCACCAAATTAACGGCATAGCTCACCACATTATCAGTTACAGGCACCTTTCTAACTAAATGCTGAAAATCTATAATTTCTTGCTTAGAAAGAATTTTATTAATAGTAATTTCTTCATCTGTAGTGGTAAGGCTTACAATACTCTTTTCCTCTTCTAAACTAGGGTAATCTAAATAAATATTAAACATAAATCGATCTAGCTGTGCTTCAGGCAAGGGATAGGTACCTTCTTGCTCAATAGGATTTTGGGTGGCTAACACAAAAAATGGAAGATCTAACTTATAATGTTTTCCTGCGATCGTTACACCTTTTTCTTGCATTGCTTCCAATAATGCAGCTTGTGTTTTAGGAGGTGTTCTATTTATCTCATCAGCCAACACAATATTTGCAAAAATTGGGCCTTTAATGAATTTAAAATTCCGATCATTATCTAACATCTCTGCGCCAAGAATATCAGAAGGCATTAAATCGGGTGTGAACTGGATCCGATTAAAATCGAGGTCGAGTACTTTAGACAGCGTTTGTATTAGCAACGTTTTAGCTAAACCAGGAACACCAATAAGCAAGGCGTGCCCTTGACTAAAAATTGATATTAATAATTGATCAATGGTATCTTCTTGTCCAATTATCTGTTTCCCAATTTCTTGTTTAACACGATTATAGGCATCGTGCAATTTATCGGCTAATTCAACTTCGTTGGTTTGACTCATTATTACTTTCCTAATATATCACAATGTTTAAACTGGTCATCAATATAAATATAAACTCTATCAACCGAGTCGATTACCCATTGCTGTTCAGCTTTACTTTTCTTTTCATTAAGTGCAGCCTGTTGAATTTTCTGCCAATCTACAGCTAAGTCTGCTTGGTGTGGTGCAAACCTTTGTTTATAATAAATTATACGTACCGCTTCTTTACCATCTTGCATTCTAAAGCTCATTGGTTTAGAAATACTGCCAACAGCCATGGTATCTAGCATAAAAAACACGGTTGGGTCCAGCTGATCCACAGATATGCTTTTTGCACCTGAATTATCTAAGAAAAACCCTCCACTTGGCG
The DNA here is from genome assembly GCA_964507315.1 of uncultured Roseivirgaceae bacterium. Classification (GTDB taxonomy): domain Bacteria; phylum Bacteroidota; class Bacteroidia; order Cytophagales; family Cyclobacteriaceae; genus JAKISE01. Next base: position 1,175 of record CAZDQR010000332.1, on the reverse strand, counting down.
CTGAAAGTTTATCATCTGAAAAATCTTTGGCAGCTTTTTCAAAAATTAACGTTGTGTCTAAAATAAGACTTCTAATACTATCTAACTCGTGCTCAGCCTGCCCAATATCTAAATCAGAAGAGGAAGGGATAATTAGTATATGGCGCGATCTAAATTCATTCCCCCTTCTTTCTAGCAACTGAATAATATGAAAACCAAAATCAGATTCTACTGGATCTGAAATTTCTCCTACTCGCATTTGAAAACAAACGGCTTCATACTCTGGCGCCAGCTCTCCCCTTTTATACCAGCCAGGCAATTCACCCCCGGTTTTAGCAGATCCAGGATCCATTGAGTTCTTTTCAGCAAGCGGGCCAAAGTCTGCACCAGCCTCAATTTCTCTTTTAATATCAAAAAGTCGTTTCTCTACCTCTTGCTTTTGGGTCTTTCCAATTTTTGCGATTTTTACAATTTGAGCAACTTCCACTTCCTCTGAAAAATAAGGCAAACTATCGTGTGGAATTCGATCATAAAACTTTTTAACTTCTTTAGGGGTAATTGTTACACCCGATGAAATTTGCTCTTTCATTCGCTGTGCTACCATTTGATCGTGCATATCATCTCGCATTTCATCCCTTATTTCTGACAATGATTTGCCATAATATTCTTCTAACGCATCTACAGAACCTCCAGATTGAGCTATAAAATATTGCATCCTACGCTCTAATGACATATCCACTTCCACATCCATCACCTCTACAGAATCAACCTCTGCAATGGCCAAAAGCATTTTAGAAGTTACCAATGTTTGCAATACTTGGCATCTTGGGTTTGGGCCGCCAATGGCTCCTCTAGAGGCCATATCTAAATACATATATTCTATGTCTGATAATAAAATAATATTATCATCCACCTTGGCTACGATTTCATCTATTACTTTGGGCTCGGCTTCTTGCGCAACACTAATGGATGCGGCCAAAAAAAGCGCCAATATTAGGCTACCTATATATCTCAAATGCATTTTGCTTTTTTGCTTCATTATAAACTTCTTTCTCTAAATTTTCTGCTAAAACGATTTTTCGTTTATTTATTATAATATCAATAATTTGATCCTTTACAACATCTAAAGGAGCAATATCATCTGTTTTTTTGTATTCTGATATTTTTAAAAAGTAGCTAAATTCTTCATCCGAAGC
>CAZDQR010000331.1:0-3623 GCA_964507315.1 uncultured Roseivirgaceae bacterium | reverse complement strand
ACCAAGTTCAACAAATACATTTGCCTCATCGAATTTCTCCCATACATCAACGATATTACCTTGATAGGCAATTGATACCACTTCCTTGTTTGCTTTAGCCTTATTTACTCGAGCTACAAGCACATCTAAGTCTTCAGCTACTTCATCAATCCATCCTTGTGAATGACGCGTTTTAGTAGCCTTAGGATTTACTTCTGCTATAACCGAAATACAACCTGCAATATTACCTGCCTTTGGTTGAGCTCCGCTCATACCTCCTAAGCCAGAACTCACAAATACTTTTCCTGCAAGGCTTTCTCCTTCTTTAGCAATCATTCTACCTCCATTAAGCAAGGTAATAGTGGTGCCGTGCACAATGCCTTGTGGCCCAATGTACATATACGAGCCAGCTGTCATTTGGCCATATTGAGTAACACCAAGTGCATTAAATTTCTCCCAGTCATCTTGCTTAGAATAATTAGGAATCATCATCCCATTTGTAACAATCACTCTTGGCGCCTCCTTACTAGAAGGGAATAAACCCATTGGGTGGCCAGAGTACATATGCAAAGTTTGCTCATCTGTCATTTTTGCAAGGTATTGCATCGTTAATAAGTATTGAGCCCAGTTTTGAAATACTGCACCATTACCACCATAGGTGATTAATTCATGTGGATGTTGCGCTACTGCATGATCCAAATTATTTTGAATCATCACCATTATAGCTCCCGCGTGCACCGATTGGTGAGGATACTCATTTATATGACGAGCAAAGAATTTGTAATCAGGACGGAAACGATGCATATAAATACGGCCATAATCCTTAAGTTCATTGGCAAATTCTGGTGCTAGAACCGAATGAAATTCGGAGGGAAAATACCTTAAAGCATTTCTAATAGCTAGTTTCTTCTCTTCTTTGCTAAGAATATCTTTGCGCTTTGGTGCATGGTTAACAGATACATCATAAGGTTTTTTTACCGGTAAGTCAACCGGAATTCCTTGTAATATTTCTTCCTTAAAAGTCATAGCCACTATTTTAATTTCTCCCCAAAAATAGCGATGTTTTTGAACGAATTTAGATAACTTGTTTCAAATATTTATATACCTAGTTATTGTGTTTGCACGCACCAATCTACCAGCTTGTGTAGATACTTCAGCTTGCAATGTATTGTGGTCAATTTCTTAATGCTTATTGAGGGGATCACCAAGACTTTCGTTGAGGAGCTACGGGTTTTACTGAATGAATTACTTGTCCTATTTAATATAATCTTGCGGATTAACAGGCTTGCCATCTCTACGCACTTCATAGTGCAAATGTGGTCCTGCAGATGAACCAGAGCTACCTACATAACCTACAACCTTGCCTTTTTTAATTTTATCACCCTGCTTTACAGCATAATCGCTCATATGAGTGTACCATCTTTCAAATCCTTCACCATGGTTAATAACTACCATTTTACCATAGCCTTCTTTTTGAAAGGCCACTTTAGTTACTACTCCATCTGCCGTAGCAATAATATTTATTCCCTTCTTCGCGATGAAATCAATTCCAGAATGAAATTTTTTCACTTTTAAAATTGGGTTCAGACGCATCCCAAAACCAGAAGAGATTTTATCATAATCACCTATTTTTATTGGTGAAATACTTGGAACATTTCCATTTTTGATTGTGGGATTGGTAAATGACATGGTCATTATTGCCAAAATAGGTATAATTAGTAAATACCTTAATATCTGCCACTTTGAACTGTTGTTTTTAAAAATCATATCTATTCGTTTTTTAATTGTTATAGCACCAAAATAATTATAAAGACTTACTGTATTACGTGTTGAATCAAGGTTGTTTAGTATTAGTTGTAAATAATCTGATTTTTTAATTTCATGCTGTAGAAGCCTTGAATCTACCTGAAATTCGTGTACCGATTTGAGGTCTTGTCGAAAGAAATAGGTAAAAGGGTTGAACCATAGCAACGAAATAAACAGTTCTGTTGCAATCAAGTCAAAAGTATGCCCCGCTTTCCCATGAAATTTTTCGTGCTCAATTATTGAAGTATCGATATTGTCCTTATTGTTTAATGGCACAAAAATCCACTTAAAAAAAGAAAATACTAGTGGTACATTGGCATGTATAATTGTGAAATCACCATCAACGTAGGTAGTAGATTGATGTTTGATTCTAAGCAATTTCAATACATTTAAAACGAGTTTCATCAAACTAATAAATACTCCTAAACTGTATAAAAGGATCCAAATATGACCAATGTTCCACCCAGAATCATTAACTACATCTGTTACTAATCCATCACCTCCAATGTATCCAAAGTCATTAAAAAACAGAGGAATTTCTATATTTGATAAAGGGACTTTTGATATAAATTCTACATCAATATGCGGAATAATAAGTGATAACGGCAGCATTGCCAACAGAAATACACGGTTTACATTATGAAAGGTAATCTTGCTTAACAAGAAAAAGTAAACCAGGTAGAGCGCGCCAAAAACACCACTTGTTTTTAATAAATAAAATAAAAACTCACTCATCATTATCTTTTAGATTCTCAATTTTTGTTTCTACTAGCTGTCTAATTTTCTCCAATTCGGAAAGGGTCAGATCATTGTCCTCTGTAAAAAATGATGTAAAATTACTCATAGACCCATTGAAAAAATTATTAACTAACCCTTTAAAGTGTCCTCTGAAATAGTCATCCTTTGACACTAATGCATAATATTGGTTCGTTTTTCCGAAAGTTTCATAGCCAATAAACTTCTTTTTTGTTAATACGCGAACAACAGTTTGCACTGTTGTGTAAGCAGGTCTTGGCTCAGAAAATTTTTCAACAACATCTTTCAAAAATGCTTTGCCGAGTTCCCATAAATGCTGCATTACTTGCTCTTCCGCTTTTGTTAACTCTTTCATCTCTTATCCTTATTAATTTTGTACCAAACTACGCTTTCAAAACTTGTATAATTGAACTCTTATAACCCCTTTGCTAGTTTCGTTAAGCAATTATATAACTATATTTATCATTATACAATTATATTTATAGTTATATGATAATTATTTGTAAAAGTGCGATTTAGATAAGGCCTTCCTCCTTTAGTTAATTTTATTAAAAGTAAATCCTCTGTATTTATGAAGAACACAAACTAAACGAATTAGTGGATGTAGCTATTTCAGTAATTTCTCTCTAAACAAGTTAATATGTTCAGATGTATATTGATAGCCCGTTTCGAATATTTCTTTTGCTTTTGATAAATCAAACCCACTGAAATTAGTGAGTAAAGGAGGCTCAATAAACACAGAAGCCAAGGCCTTACTTTTTTCGGTGTTTTTGCTTATAGCAAGAAGTGAACTACGCTCCATAACATCTTTAAACGTGCTTATAGTATGCGTTTTACTTATAGGATTACAGCCCACCGCAATAATAGAATCTGATTTATCTACTAGAGGTTCAACCGGCATATTATTTAAAATACCTCCATCAATATATTTCACTCCATTAATTACTACCGGGTTAAAAAGCACGGGTAAACAACATGACGCAAGTATTGCAGTATGTAAATCGCCTTCCTTAAAGTAATGTGTTTTGCCTTTTTCAATGGCCGTGGCTGCAACTATCAACGGCAATTGAAGGCTTTCAAAC
>CAZDQR010000330.1:0-3632 GCA_964507315.1 uncultured Roseivirgaceae bacterium | reverse complement strand
TAAAATAATGAGAATTCTCTACTTTTAACCAGTCCTAAAAAGGGGAAGCCTACACCTGTTGTTTGTTGTGGTTTTGAGTGCGATCTAAACCGCACAAACTACTAGGTTTCAATATTAGAAAGTTAAGTTCTTCTAATTACTAGGCTGCCCAATATGGGCAGCCTTTTTTTATGTTTGGTATGTTAATTGTTTTGAACCAACAAATTAACAATCAATGTAATTCCAATAAGGGTTACATACATCCCACTAGAGTATGCTTCAACAACTAACGGCTATTTTACTATTCTATCAGAAAATATTCTATCCATCATTAATAATATCTCTAGTAATTGGTCTTTATGATATTCCTCTTTCAGGATTCTTCTCTTTTAAGGCATTCGCATTTTCCTACGTCTTTGTGGCTATTGTTTTTCACTACCTTGTATATGAAATCAGGTATTATAATGAGTATTATTTCTACCATAATATAGGGCTAAGCAAGTTGTCTCTTTGGAGGTCAACTGTAATTATTAGCTTTCCTTTTAGTGTTCTAATAAGTCTATTATGAGTGAATTATTTGTAGATAGTATTTTAAAAACTTACGGCACAAAGCAGGTACTAACCGATATTCACCTCACTTGCAAAAAAGGTGAAATTGTCGGGTTACTCGGCCGCAACGGATCTGGAAAATCAACTCTGTTGAAAATAATTTTTGGAGGAGTTGGAGCCGAAGGAAAATATATAAGAGTTGGAGAAAAGATAATAAACAATCTCTCTGAAAATCGAAAACTCATAAATTATTTACCCCAAGATAATTTTCTGCCGAGCCATATCAAAATTGATCGAATAATTAATCTGTTCTGTAATCAGACAGAAGGAGATATAATTAGAAACATAGATTGGGTTAAACCTTATTTGCATAAAAAGAGCAGCAGGCTTTCTGGTGGTGAAAGAAGGATGCTAGAAGTGTATTTAATTATCTATTCTGATGCAAAATTTGTGCTCATTGATGAGCCCTTTAATGGAATAGCTCCATTATATAAGGAAGAATTAAAAACTAGAATCAAAGAGCAAACTCAAAATAAAGGCTTTATAATAACCGATCATGATTATCGAAATGTTATAAATCTTGCATCAAGGATTGTGTTAATTTTTGACGGAGGTACAAAAAACATTGATAATAATGAAGAACTGATTGAATGGGGATACCTTAATTCTATAGATTAATTCATTTCGTCATTACCCAGTGTAAGACTGGGTAATCTCGTGAGGCAACCGCCTCACAACAAGCAATTATAATCTCGGTTGGTAAACCGAGGAGATTGTCTAGTCTAACGCTAGACAATGACTTGATCAAGGCGGATGGGTTAATGAGAACTGTCAGAATCAAACTTGTTTTTTTATTCCACAACTTCAAATGGAATAGAAAGCTCTTCAGCAACTAGCTTCATCTTACCCTCAATCCTTTCTTGTTTTTTGTCATCTGTCAGCAAAACAGAATCGCCATCGTAAAATAAATAGGCATTATAAATGGTGTAATGCAGTGTTGTTGAACTCCCTCTAGAATTCATCACTTGGCTTACTTCATTCTGTTTTACAATTAACTTCTTCAGCTCATTATAGGGTTGAGCTGATCCAAATTTTAACCCAAGCACACTCACATAATCTGAAATTGTTTTCTTTTCAGTATCTATGCTACAGCCTACATTAGTAAACGACAAGCCCAGTGAGATAAGTAAAATGGGTAAGCCTAAAACAACATTACCTGTTAACATAGACACGCTGCCTGCCACTAAACCAACATATCCTAAGTAAGTAAAATTAGCAGGGAAATAAGAGCCTTGATTGAAATGCATACCCTAAATTAATACTCAAAATTTCCAAAAGAAGAACTAACCGTCAATTTCTTAGATGGAGAAGCTTCTGCCCTACCCACAATCTGCGCCTCTACACCAAAGCTGTTAGAAATGGAGATAATCTCTTCTGCATATTCTTCTTTTACATAAAGTTCCATCCGGTGCCCCATATTAAACACCTTATACATTTCTTGCCAACTAGTGCCACTCTCTTCTTGAATGATTCTAAAAAGTGGAGGAATATCGAATAAATTGTCTTTTATAATATGCACATCTCCTGCAAAGTGAAGAACCTTAGTTTGTGCTCCACCGCTACAATGAACCATGCCATCAATGTGGCTTCTATGATTCTTTAAAATTTCTGCTATAATAGGTGCGTAAGTTCGAGTAGGCGAAAGCACTAATTTACCTGCGTCCAAAGGAGAACCTTCTACTGCATCCGTTAATTTATACTTACCACTAAACACTAGCTCATCTGGTACTTGAGGATCAAATGCTTCAGGATATTTAGCTGCATAGCTATGATTAAACACATCGTGGCGAGCAGAGGTAAGGCCATTGCTGCCCATACCTCCATTATACTCCGTTTCGTAGGTTGCTTGTCCATAAGATGAAAGGCCAATAATTACATTGCCTGGCTGAATATTATTCTCAATTACCTCACTCCTTTTCATACGAGCAGTGACAGTGCTATCTACAATAATGGTACGGGTTAAATCGCCTACATCAGCAGTTTCTCCTCCCGTGCTAATAATGTTCATTCCATTATTTCGGAGCATTTCAAGCACCTCTTCGGTGCCATTAATAATGGCTGCAATTACTTCTCCAGGTATCAAATTTTTATTACGACCAATGGTAGAAGAAAGCAATATATTATCGGTTGCACCCACACAAAGCAGGTCATCTGTATTCATAATTACTGCATCTTGGGCAATGCCTTTCCAAACAGAAATATCTCCTGTTTCTTTCCAATACATATAGGCTAAGGATGATTTTGTGCCCGCACCATCTGCGTGCATAATATTGCAAAAGGCATCGTCTTGCCCGATATAGTCCTCCACAATTTTGCAGAATGCATTTGGGTAAAGCCCTTTGTCAATATTTTTAATGGCATTATGAACGTCTTCCTTATCGGCAGATACGCCTCTTTGCATGTATTTATTGCTCATAGTACAAAGATAGGAAAACAAGTTTGGAGGGCATTGCGAGGGCTGAATTTAATAAAATCAGCGTAGGCCAATGACAGAGAATAATATTTCAAGGAAAAGGAGACCCCGCAACGGGTGCGGGGAGGGTTGCTATTTATTGCTTTGCCGGACCTATTCCTGCAGCCCCTTTTTATATCTGTCATTGCAAGGAACGAAGCAATATGAGATCGGGCATAATAAGTATTATGATTTACAGTCAAGCAAGTCACTCCGTAGGAGTCTTAACCATAATGGTAGCCCAATTTAATTTAGCCACAAAAGGTAGGATGGTCGCCTCGGTAGAGGCGAGAGATTGTCAGGTCTTACGCCTGACAATGACGGATAGTTCTTAATTAATTATCCGAATCACTGTCATCATCATCAAAGTACTTGTCTTCATTAAAGTTGTCTGAAGCAGGGTCAGTTGCTGAATCTTCAACTTTAGTTGACTCCTCAATTTTAGTTACTTTAAATTCGGTACGCCTGTTTTTCTGACGACCTTCTGGATTATCCGTTCCATCTGGGTTGGTATTACGGGCAATTGGTTGCACCTCACCATACCCTTTGGCTGTTATTCTACTTCGGTCAATACCAGCAGTTACAATATAAT
>CAZDQR010000329.1:0-3644 GCA_964507315.1 uncultured Roseivirgaceae bacterium | reverse complement strand
GAGTAAAAATCGGTGTTCGGAACAAAGACTAAACATAGTTTAATCTAGTAAGGTGGTAACCGTGCGGTGAAGTACGTCTTGTTTATTTGGGTTCTATGAAATTGTGAGGCAGGAGTAAATGAATTTGGTTGATTTTATGATCAGGTATTTTGGTTAATACGTGTAGCAACCATTTATAAGGATTTACCTGATTGAGTTTGCAAGTGGCAAAGAAAGAGTACATCATGGCTGCTCTTTGGGCAGCTTGATGAGATCCTGCAAAGAGGTAATTTTTTCTACCTAAGGCTAAAGGTCTAATGGTATTTTCGATGGGGTTGTTGTCAATCAAATAATTTCCATCCTCTACATACCTAATTAATCGAGACCAAAGGTTTAGGGTATAGTTAATAGCTTTGCCTATTGGACTTTTCGGGGTGACTCTTACTTGTTGTCCATCTAACCATATTTTCCATTCTTCTAAAATAGGCAAGGCATAGCGTTGTCTTAGGTCTTGTGTTTGTACCGAATTTAGTTCTTCTTCCTTCATGGTTCTTTCCAAGGTATAAAGTTCTTGGATTTTACTTAAGGCATATTGTGCTCTGAATTGATCGTTATCTAGTGCTTTTTCAAAATACCTACGGGCATGAGCCATACAAGCTAAAAAGGGTATTCCCTTAGCTTTGACTAATTCATTGTAAGCGGTATATCCATCGGTTTGTAAGGTGCCTTCAAAGTTTTGGAGGAATGCGGTTGGACCTCTACTGGATCGAGTGGGTTGATAGTCAAATACTACTAATCTAGATAATGGCGCATGATACACCCAATGAAACCCCGTATGGGTAGCTCCTTGCTTGTCTTTATCTTGTACTCGTATCGAAGATTCGTCTGCTTGTAAATAAGCCTGTGATTGAACTGCTTTAACTAAAGATTGATAGAGGGGTTCTAATAAATTACAACTTGCATTAAACCATCCATTTAAGGTGGATTTATTTAACCGTACTTCTGAACGTTTAAATATTTGGATTTGACGATAGTAAGGTAAATGATCTACCCATTTACTTACTTGAATATGTGCCAAGAGACTGGCTCCTGCATTTCCTTTGGGGATTGGCAAACTTGGAAGTGTGCCGATAACGATGCTTCCAGTTTCTGGAGAAACATATTTAGGACGTACGATTCGACGTACATAGAGTTTTGCAGGATTGTATTCTAATATTTCTGTTATTTCTTCTCCTATCTTTTTTGACCCTTCTTCTTTTTCTTCTGGCTCTATGACTTCTTCTTTTCTTGGTAAATGTGCAGCCAGAAGCGCTCGTACAGGTTGTTCTTTTTCTTTCTTTGTCTTTCGACTGTAGCTGATCTCTTGTTCTTCTGTTTGTTCTTCTTTTTGATTTGGAAGCTCAAACAAAGGAATTTGGTTGCTTGCACTTGGAATAAAACGCTCGCTTTTTGCCCCAAAGATCATCCGTTGAAGTTCTGATAGCTGTTGCCGTAAGTGAACTACTTCTGACTCGAGTTGATCGTATTTTTCTTGAGCTACAAAGGATGCTTTTTGATCTTCCATTCACTTAAAAATAGAAGAGTACGAGTTGATTAGCTCACTTTACGACTCGTAGTTACCCACGTACTTTTGGGGATAAGTAACGTTTTCGCTTGCTTATATTCTTAATCGACAAACCGTCTATTATCATCACCATTTGGGAATAACTTAGACGAATACTTCCTGCTTTGGAATTGTATCGAGGAAGTTCAAATCGACCTTTTTCTAGTCGTTTGTAGTAAAGGGTATATCCACTCCCTTCCCAATACAGAAGCTTTATTTTGTCTCTGCTTTTGTTGATAAATATAAACACATCTCCACTGCGAGGATCACTCAATAGTTGATTTTGGATGACTCCTGATAAGCCATCAAAACTTTTACGCATATCGGTGGGGGCACTGTAGAGTAAAAATCGGTGTTCGGAACAAAGACTAAACATAGTTTAATCTAGTAAGGTGAATAGGTTTTCGCTTAGTGCCAATTGAAAACTGCAGTTTAACTCTACTCCATTGGGGTAACGAATGGTAATGGTTTCAGTCTGATGCTCTATACCCATAGTAGTAGAGGTTGGCTTTACTTCAACATCTAAAAAACAATCGGGGGTTTCGAAACTAACCTTTCGGTTGAGTCCTTTTGTCTTTCGGTATCGCTTAACCCAACCTCTAAAGGTATTATAACTGATGCCTTCTTGTTCACAAAACACTCTTTGGATCAGACCGCTTTCTTGCCATAACGCTACCGCTAGGTCTTGCTCTGCCTTTTCTTCTTCTGATAATTTCATCAAGTAAAAATAGCAAATCAATAAACCTATTGAAATAAGTACTTCACCGCACGGTTACCATTTTATAGTCATCTCCATCCTTAATAAACCCATACTCAAATGTTACCATGTTTTCTAAACCTTCACCCAAGTTTTCTACCTGAGACACAGCTCCTGACTTCCCATCTTGACTAAAAGTTACATACGTATAACCTTTTGTTGCCTTTGAAGCCAACAACCAATCATTAGAGTTAACATGAGGCTCCGCGAAACGTTGGCTTGCCCACTTTAAACTTGCACTAAGTAATTTTTTTGATTCTTTTAATGCTTTTGGTGCTTGAGATGGTAACTTAGGTGTATTTTGACCTGTTGGTGTTACTTTTGTTGTTTCTAATGCCCAAGCATGCACAACTTTATACAAAGCTTTATCTGTATTACCAAATCTTGTAGTCTCTCCACTTGTCGATAAAACAAAACTTCTCGTAAAATCAATTGAACTTATCTGATTACCTCTTCTCGGGTGTTCACCATCAGGATCAACATAAAATATTGGATTATTAAAATAGGTAGCATAAGGAGATACATCAGCCATTTGATTTGCTTGTGGGTCTACATTCCATCGTCTACCTAACCTACTATCATAGCCATAATCACCAAAAGAAAGGTGATTTCCACTCCCTGCTACTTCATCGTCTTTCTCATGACCACCGAACCCATACCTATAATTCGGAGACATGTGGGTTCTATCTGGCATTTGCATTCCAAAAGGATAGTAATCGGTAGCTGCTAGAACAAGGGATTGCTTCGCTCCGCTCGCAATGACGGGGATGTCACTTACAACCGCTAAAACATTACCCAAGTGATTGGAGCATTGATAAGACTTATTACCATACTCACGGTAATTCACCCCTCCAATACTTTGAACTAAATCAATTGGATTTTGCTCTGTACTTACAGAGAACCTGTTTTCGGTCTGTATGGTGTTTCCATGTAATCCCATAGGTACTAAGCTTGCGTTGAAGGCTCGCTCGGTGATTGGTGCTAGCTGATTTTTCAATATACCACATTTGCTGCTTCCATACAAATGCTGTTCCTCTAAAGACAAACGTTCTGTGTATTCGCTTCCTACCCCCACTCGTTGGAGTCTAAGCGACAGCTGTGACTTCAACGAAATGAGGTTAAATTTGATTCTAACTATCACATTTCCAGTATTCAGGAGCCTAAGTCCCTTTGTTCGGTTTTGTAAATACAGGAATAATTCCATTGATTTACTTGGATTTTAAGACAGTACCATAAGAGTAGAGGGAGTTCCTTAAGAAGGAAGTGAAGATTGAGGAAGGAAATAAAGAGACTTTACAAGAAAAG
>CAZDQR010000328.1:0-3651 GCA_964507315.1 uncultured Roseivirgaceae bacterium | reverse complement strand
AACCTCTTGGTTGCAGATCTTGAAGGATTAATATCAGAAGCAGGGGTGTTTTACCCAATTACACCTTCTACAGAAATGGGAGAGCACTTCCAAAATTTATATTCTAAAGGAAAATTAAATGCGTTTGGTAAATCGCTAATGGCGATGGAAACCGAAGGGGAGCATGCTGCTCAAGGAGGAGCCATTGCTATGTCGGTTACAGGAAAGCGTACTGTTAATTTTACTTCTGGCCAAGGCTTAGTTTATGGCCTAGAGCAATTTTACCATGCACCAGGTAAATTAAGTACAATGGTATTGGAAGTTGGCGCAAGAGCATTAACAAAACATGCCTTAAATGTGCACTGTGCACACGATGATTTATACGCAACACTTGATACAGGTTGGATCACAATGTTTGCGAAAGATGCTCAACAAGCAGCTGATCAAGCTTTGATTCTACGAAAAGTGACAGAGCTTTCTTTAAATCCTGGAATTAATGCCCAAGATGGCTTTTTAACTACTCACTTGGAGCGTACATTTAAAATGCCAGAAGCAGCCTTGGTGAGGGAATTTTTAGGGAGCCCTGAAGACATGATTGAATGCCCTACTGATGCACAAAGAACTCTTTTTGGTAAAATCAGAAGAAGGGTGCCAATTATGATGGATTTAAAAAATCCACTTGTGTTAGGCCCTGTTCAAAATCAGGAACATTACATGAATGGGGTAGCTGCTCGAAGAAATAATTTCTCAGAGCATATCTTAGGCTTCTTAGAAGATGCGTATGACGATTTTGCTGAATTAACTGGTAGAAAATATGGATTAATAACGGAGTATAATACAGAAAATGCAGATACGGTTTTTATCGCTTTAGGAAGTGGCGCTGAAAATATTGAAGCGGTAGTTGATATATTAAAAGAAAAAAGGGGAGTAGATATAGGAGTTATTCACGTAAATGTGATTCGTCCATTTCCTGAAGCAGCTATTATAAAAGCACTAAAAGGTAAAAAACACGCAATCATTCTTGAAAGAACCGATGAATCGCTTGCAGGTACAAATCCTTTAACAAGAGATATTAAGGCTGCTTTAATTAAAGCAACTGAAAATCATTACCATAATTCACATGTTCGTTTAGGTTCGGTAGCTCCAGAAGAGGTGCCTAGAATATTTACTGGTGTTTATGGGTTAGGTTCAAGAGATTTTAGACCTGAGCATATTATTGGAGCATACGATTATGCTTTTGGTAGAGTGGCACGCCAAGATGGTCTTAAGAAAGACGATGGAAAATCGTTCTTCTATTTAGGAATTGATCATCCATATGCAGTTGTTTCTGAAGAAAAACCTTCTGGTTTACCAGAAAACTCTATTGCAGTTCGCTTACATTCCATAGGAGGCTGGGGTATGATTACCACTGGTAAGAACTTAGGAATGATTATTGGAGAGTTTTCTAGTTATGTGGCCGAACGAGATGGTTTAGTGGAAGCAGATGGCAGTGTAAAAGAAGTTATCCATGTAAGTGCAAATCCAAAATACGGATCTGAAAAGAAAGGTGCTCCTACCAATTATTTTATGGTGGCTGCTCCAGAACGAATTAGAGTAAATTGTGATTTAAGGCATGTGGATGTAGTGCTTTGTTGTGATCCAAAAGCATTTTTACATACAAACCCGTTAGAAGGATTACGCCCAGGAGGATCTTTTGTATGGGAATCAAATGAGCACAACTCTGAAGAAGCTTGGAAAAGAATACCAGCAAAGTATCGTCAGGAAATAATTGATAATGACATTAACATATATGTACTCAATGGTTTTGAGATAGCAAAAAAAGCAACTGAAAGAGAAGATTTACAAACAAGAATGCAAGGGAACTCGTTTTTGGGAGCATTCTTTGGTGTTTCACCTTTCCTAGAAAATTATAAAATACCTAAAGAAGAGTTCTTGGCCACTGTTCGTAAGCAGTACGAAAGTAAATTTGGTCGTTTTGGTGATGCCGTTGTAGAATCTAATATGATGGTTATGACCGAAGGGATGGACAGGGTCTTTAGAGTAGAGCATGGGGCTGTAGAAGCTAAAGACACTTCTTCATTCTTAGGTACTATTATTACGCCTTGCGAAGTTGAACTTTATGATTTGCCAACCAATGGAGATTCAAAAGCGCCATTATTTAAAATGTCCACTTTTGATGCTGAATTTAGAGCAGGATTAGGGTATGATCAGCCATCTTCAGTATTGTCTTCCGTAGGTATGATGGCAGCTGGTACGGGTAGCACAGCCAGTAAATATGTGGCTCGTAGAGAAGTACCGGTGTATATTCCTGAAAACTGTACGCAATGTATGGAGTGTATTGTGGCTTGTCCAGATACGGCATTGCCAAATACGGCTCAGGATATTTCAACGATGATTAGAACTACTATTCGTAGTTATGTTTCTAACGAAACTGTTAAAAAAGAATTGCTCGATAAATTGCCAGAGTTAGAATCGGCAGTAAGAGAGGAAATGATTAATAAGGCTGCCATTAAAGGAGATGATACCAAGTTTGGTGCCATTGTGATGGATAAGTTTGAAAACCTAAAAATATTAGAAAAGGGTTCTGAGGCTTATACTGAAATGGGTCAGATTTTGGATAAACTTCCAATTGCTTTCCATAAAGCAAAAGGCATTTTTGCTGGGAAAGAGAAGAAAGAGCCAGGGGAAGGCGGCATATTTAGTATTTATGTAAACGACCTTTGTAAAGGTTGTGCTGCTTGTGTAACCGCCTGTGGTTCTCACGAAGCGCTATATATGGCTCCTGAAACTGAAGAGATTCATACGGATTATAAATCAGCCATTAACTTCTTAGATTTATTAGGAAACACACCTAAAAAATACTTAGGTAAATACGATCCTGAAAATCCTGAAGAAGCAAAAGCTGCAATGCTTAAGTTTCATTTAATGTTGCGTTCTCAATACGAAGCGTTAATGTCGGGTGATGGTGCTTGCGCAGGTTGTGGAGAAAAATCCATCCTACATGCTGTGGCCTCTTTAACTGAAGCCATGATGCGACCAATCTTCCATCGAAAATCGGATCGTTTAACTGCGAAGGCAGCAGACATCGAATCGAATGGAGAAGCGGTTTTAAAAGCATTAAAAGCGAAGGATGCCGATAGTTATAATGTGTATAGACAATCAATTTTACACCTCATTATGGGTATTGCAGGGTCTGATGATAAAGAGACCAAGGCAAGAATTGAAGCGGAGTTTAAAGGGTCTGATAAGGACTTAATTAATGCACTAGCAGCTGTTTTAAGACAAGATGCTTATAATTTAAAAGAGTTACAATCGATAGAAGGCAGAATGGCAAATGGTATGAATGCCATGGCAATGACGGCTCATACGGGTTGTAACACTGTATATGGATCAACTCCAGCAAACGGGCCACACCCTTATCCTTGGATGAATTCGTTATTCCAAGATGGAGCAACCATAGGATGGTTAATTGGCGAAAGCTTTATTAATGACCATTCTCGTATGTCAGTTATTCCTGAGCGTTTAACAAACTTTATGTTAGAAGGTTTTAACAAGCCATTTACAGATAAAGATTATTTTGGGCTATCTCATTTTACTGATATGGATATGACCGATCTCGAAATTCATGAATTGCCAAAAGTATGGGCAATTGGTGGAGATGGAGCAATGGGC
>CAZDQR010000327.1:0-3682 GCA_964507315.1 uncultured Roseivirgaceae bacterium | reverse complement strand
ACTATTGATGGGCTAGCTAAAACCTGGACTATTTCAGGAGTCTCTCTTGATGGTGCAAGTGTTGCCTCAGACTGGGCTGGAGTTTCTATCAGTTTTACCACGAGTAAAAGCTTTACTGTTTCAGGTTTATCTACTCAAAATAGTTTAATTTGGCCTTCTACGGGTACTTATAGTTTCCCAGATGCAAATAAGCCTTTGAAAGTATTGAGAAACGATGGAATTGAAATTACCATTAGTAACTTAACTGAAAATTCTGCTACATTAGGTTTTGCTATTACAGGCAGAACTGGAGGAAGACAAGATGGGCTAACAGGTAATTACAGTTTTACCTTTAACAATTAAATACTATCAAATCGGGGTACGACTATCAATTGAACCCCGATTAGTATTAACTCAACTAACTCAAGTTTAGCGTAGCGTGTGTTTAAATTAGTTTTAAAGCGCCTACCACTAATGTAAATTTCATTTCTTCTGATTTATAAAAAGTAATGTTGTCGTAATTTAACATCTTAAATTATCACAATATGAAGCAGCTCCTTAACATCCTCTTTTTTAGCTTAATTTCGGCTCCATTACTTTTTGCTCAATCAACCTTTGCACGTTATCCTGATTTAAATCAAGATGGTAGTCAACTGGCTTTCTCCTTTCAAGGAGATATTTGGACCATGAATTTGGCTACAGGCCAAACTAAAAGGTTAACCATTCATCAAGCCAATGATTATTTGCCAAAGTGGAATTATGATGGCACTCAAATAGCATTTAGCAGCAACCGTTGGGGTAATGATGATCTTTTTATTATCAAGGCGGAGGGCAGCAATCCTACTCGAATAACATATCGTTCTTCGGGCGACATCCTAAGTGATTGGACAAAAGATAACAACCTTCTTTTTGAAACTCGAAGAGATTTTAGGCAAGTAGAATGGACCCCAGAATCTGCTTCTATTTCTGCTAAAGGGGGAACGCCAATTCGCTTATTAGATGCCTTTGGCTCTAGCCCAGTACAATCACCCAATGGTAGATTTATAGCCTATGTAAAAGGATCTTGTCGTATTGCACGTGAAGCGTATAAAGGCTCAGCCAATAGAGATATAATGGTGTATGACACCAAATCTGGGGCCTATAATCAGATTACTACTTTTGGAGGCCAAGACTTTAATCCTGTATGGGGCAATGATGAAACCCTCTATTTTATAAGTGCCAGAGGTGGTAAGAATAATGTGTATAAGCAACCACTAACCACCGATGGAAAGCCAAATGGCGTGGCCGAAGGTCTTACCAATTTTAAAGACTATGGCGTTATGAACTTAACCATTAGCGGAGATGGTTCAAAGTTAGCCATGGAACAATACAACTCCATTTATACGATGCCTTCTTCGGGCGGTACACCTAAAAAACTAGAAATCAACATTGGGAGCGATTACCGATTTGATCCTATTGAACATAAAACGTTCTCATCTAAATTAAGTGATTATGCAATATCACCAAATGGTAAAAATATTGCCTTAGTGGTACGTGGGGAAGTATTTATTACTCAAAATGATAAAGAAAAATCAAGAACTATACAAATTTCTAATTCGCCTTCACGCGAAAAAGATGTTGCTTGGTTAAATGATACCACCTTATTATATGTATCGGATAAAGGAGGAAATTATGATATGTATATGGTTAAGTCGGCCGATGCAAACCAAACAGATTTATTCTTAACCTTAAAACGCACAGCAACACAATTAACCAACACACCTGAAGATGAATCTAATTTGGTAGTCTCTCCTAATAGTAAAAGTATCGCCTATAGAACCGGGCGTGGAGGATTAAAGATTGGCTCAGTAAGTAGTAAGAATAAATTTACCGCGAACACTACCTTGCTAAATGGTTGGGCAACTCCATCGGGTATGAGCTGGAGCCCAGATTCTAAATGGGTGGCTTATTCTTTAGATGACCTCAATTTTAACGAAGAAATCTATATTCATAAAGCAGATAATAGTCGTAAACCTGTAAATATTAGTATGCACCCTAAAGGAGATGTGAGCCCTAAATGGAGCAAGGATGGCTCAAAACTGGCCTTTTTATCGAACCGAAATAATGGAGATAGAGATGTGTGGTTTGTATGGCTAAAAAAAGAAGACTGGGATAAAACCAAGCAGGATTGGGAGGAAGATTTAGAAGTAACTGAGGATAAAAAAGATAAAGACAAGAAAGAGGATGAAGTTGCGCCTATTCAAATTGATTTCGATAATATTTATAATAGAATGACTCAAGTTACTTCCTTACCGGGAGATGAAGGCGGACTAGCTATAGCGAATGATGGGGAACATTTATATTTTACTGCCGATAACGGAACAGGTAAAAAAGATCTTCAAAAAATAGAATGGAATGGAAAAAAGCAAGAAAACCTTACAAAAGGAGGTGTAAACCCATATGGAGTTACCTTAGGGCCGAAAGGCAAAAAGATATACTTTGCTAAAAAAGGCGGGAAATTAGCAGTTACAGATGCTACTAAATCAAAAGTAGAAAGTCGACCATTCTCTGCTAAAATGGACATTAATCATCCAGAAGAAAGAGCTCAAATTTTTGAAGAAGCTTGGCGTTCGTTAGCGGCAGGGTTTTACGATCCAGATTTTCACGGGCAAGACTGGGATGCACTTAAAAAACAGTATAAGTCGTGGGCGGTTTCAGCTCCTACTCAAAGAGATTTTCATTATGTGTTTAACCTAATGTTGGGTCAACTAAATGCAAGCCATATGGGCTTACGTGGCTCCGATGGTGTAGATACTCAAAAAGAACGAACTGGTCTTTTAGGAATTGATATTGCCCCTCTAAAAACAGGGGTAAAAATTACGCGTGTGGTGCCCGATGGGCCTGCCAATAGAAAGGCTAGTAAACTGAATATTGGAGACATTATATTGTCTGTGAATGGAACTGAAGTATCACAGTCTAAAAACTTTTATACTCCATTTTTATCAACCGCCAATGAAAAAACAATATTGGAAGTAAAATCAGCTAGTGGTGGTTCTAGGGAAGTGATAATTCGACCAATCACAAGTATTTCTACTTTATTATATAAAGAATGGGTTGGTGAACGCAGAAAACTTATCAATACTTATTCTGGAGGTAAATTAGGTTATCTGCACATCAGAGGGATGAATTGGGCGAGCTTTGAAGAATTCGAGCGTGAGCTAATGGCTGCTGGAAATGGCAAAGAAGGAATTGTAATTGATGTACGTTATAATGGAGGAGGTTGGACCACCGATTACTTAATGGCCGTACTTACAGTGAAACAACACGCTTACACTGTGCCTCGTGGAGCAGCTAAAAACCTAGCCACAGAGAACACCAAATTTAAATCTTACTATCCATTTAGCGAACGATTGCCTTTGGCAAGTTGGTTAAAACCATCTGTGGCTTTATGTAACGAAAGCAGCTATTCCAATGCGGAGATATTTTCGCATGCCTTTAAGCAATTAGACATCGGCACGCTTGTGGGAGCCCCCACCTTTGGGGCAGTAATTTCTACGGGAGGGCAAGGCCTTATCGATGGCTCCTATGTACGTATGCCATTTAGAGCATGGTATGTACACGAAACAGAAAAGAGTATGGAAAATATTCCTGCAGTACCAGATGTAATATTATCAAATGCACCTAACAGCAAAGCTCAAGGAAAAGACGAGCAATTGAAGAAAGC
>CAZDQR010000326.1:0-3688 GCA_964507315.1 uncultured Roseivirgaceae bacterium | reverse complement strand
TGGTTAAAAACATGTATGGCAAACCTATTCTTATCGAAGAAATTAACCATATGATATCGCATGGGCTTAGCGATTACATCAAAGACAATAAACTTAATATAATTGGCGAGCCTTTGCCAGACAGATCTCAGATGGATGCAATTGACTGGGATACTCAAAAAGACTTTGAGTTTAATTATAATATTGGACTGGTTGACGACTTTACCATTGATTTATCTAAGAAGCAAAAAATAGCCAAGAACGAAATTAAGGTTGACAAAAAAGTAATCGATGAAACCATTGCTAACTTAAAAGAGCAGTATGGCGACATGACCAACCCTGAGCTTAGTGAAGCAAATGATGCTATTTTCGGTTCTTTTACGCAAGCAGAAGGCGACCTAAACGCCAAAGGTGTTATAGAAACCAAAGACCTTGATAAAAAAGAAGCCAAACAATTTCTTGGCCTTAAAAAAGGAGATAAAATCACCTTTGACTTACATAAGGTAATTAGTTCTGATGAGCAAATTGCTCAAATGTTAGGCATTGAAGTTGATGCAGCCAAAGCAATTACAGGAGAAGTTGAGGTAGAAGTAGTTAATGTTAACAGGAAAGTTGCAGCTGAAATTAACCAAGTATTTTTTGATAAAATCTTTGGCAAAGACATTGTTAAAGAGGAGAAAGAATTTTTAGCTAAAATTGAAGAATCTATCTCTACAAATTATGCGAAAGAATCTACTTATTTATTAGAAAGAGACATTAGAGATCATTTTGTAGAAAAAACAAAAATGGACACTCCAAATGATTTTTTAAGAGAATGGCTATTTATTTCGAACGAAGGAAAAGTTACTAAAGAACAAATCGATTCTGAATTTGATTTATACTTATCAGAACTTAAGTGGAGTTTGATTAGAAATAAAATTTCTGAAGAAGCTAAAATAGATGTTTCTAATGACGAGATTAAAGTAAAAGCTATTGAAGTTCTTGCTGAGCAGTTTGGTGGACCCTCTGTAATTCAACAATTAGGAGACAAAATGGATGAATTCGCTGATAGTTATTTAAAAGCAAATAATGGCGAGAATTATACAACCATATATAACCAAGTAGCTACCGAAAAAGTGTACAAGCACGTTATAGATAGCATTACTGTAAGTGACAAAAAAGTATCGCTAGACGATTTTAGAAAATTAGCATCTAAGTAATTATGCTTTAAACAAAGCTGAAAGGAAGTAGCAATACTTCCTTTTTTTATGCTCAAAAATTTTAATTTTTGCATAAAAACCTACTCATCTTTGATAAGCATTCGTTTCCTTTATAAATTGCAATATAAAGGGTAGGGTCATCGTCATAAAGGCCTGTAGAAACCGTTAATACAAACAAAATAAACGCACTGATGGGAAGTAACGAATTCAAAAAATACGCCATTCATAACCAAGGAATAAGTGGCTCTAATATAGATAGATATGGTCATTACATCGAAGGCATGACCCGCTCTGTAATTGAAGAAAGACCAGGTAACTTTAGAGAAATTGATGTATTTAGTAGATTAATTTCGGATAGAATTATTTTTTTAGGAATGGCTATTGATGATAATATTGCCAATATTATTACGGCTCAATTATTATTTTTAGAATCGTCTGATCCTAAAAAGGATATTATAATGTACATCAACAGCCCAGGTGGAAGCGTCTATGCAGGTTTAGGCATTTATGATACAATGCAATATATACGACCAGAAGTGGCTACTATTTGCACAGGACTAGCAGCTTCTATGGGCGCTGTTTTATTGGCAGCAGGCCAAGCAAACAAAAGATCTGCGCTGCCACATTCGCGTATTATGATTCACCAACCTTTGGGTGGTAGCCAAGGGCAGGCTAGCGATATGGAAATATCGTTGAAGCAAATTATTGAGGTTAAAAAAGACCTTTATGAGATATTATCTAAGCATAGTGGAAAAACCTATAAGCAGATAGAAAAAGACTCTGATAGAGATTATTGGATGCGTGCAGCAGAAGCCAAAAAGTATGGATTAATTGATGAAGTTCTTATCAAAAATTAAAAAATAAAGTAAAACGTAAAGGCTCCTGACTAAGCATTAACCGTTTAATCTCAGTTAGGTACCTTTGCAAGGTTAAAAATATAATTATGGCTGAAGTTACCTGTTCGTTTTGTGGTAGAAGTAAGAAGGATGTTGACCTAATGATTTCGGGAATACACGCGCATATTTGTGATAAGTGCATTACTCAAGCGCAACAAATTTTAAATGAGGAGAATAAAACTGAAACGGAATCGGTTCCTCAATTTAAACTTATTAAGCCTGCTGATATGAAGAAATTCTTAGATGAATTTGTGATTGGGCAGGACGAAGCCAAACGATATATGTCGGTGGCAGTGTACAATCATTATAAAAGGTTGATGCAGAAGAACACCAATGATGATGTATATATTGAAAAGTCTAATATATTAATGGTAGGCGAAACGGGTACTGGTAAAACCTATTTGGCAAAAACCGTTGCCAAAACACTAGAAGTGCCTTTTTGTATTGCAGATGCCACTGTTTTAACCGAAGCTGGTTATGTTGGGGAGGATGTTGAAAGCATTTTAACACGCCTATTGCAAGCAGCTAATTACGATGTTGAAGCAGCGGAACGAGGTATTGTATTCATCGATGAAGTGGATAAAATTGCACGAAAATCTGATAATGCCTCTATAACTAGAGATGTAAGTGGAGAAGGTGTGCAACAGGCTTTATTAAAGTTGCTAGAAGGCACATCTGTAAACGTGCCACCTCAAGGTGGACGCAAGCACCCTGATCAGAAAATGATTAGTGTTAACACTGAAAATATTCTATTTATTTGCGGTGGTGCTTTTGATGGTATAACCAAGAAAATAGCCAAACGAATAAACACAAGGCCTCTTGGTTTTGGTAATGTAAGCATAGATGAAGATATACAAGAAGACAATTTGCTTTCTTACATTAATGCACAAGATTTAAAGAGTTATGGATTAATTCCAGAGCTTATTGGTCGATTACCAGTGCTTACTCATTTAGACCCTTTAAGCAGAGATACGCTCAAAAGGATTCTTACAGAACCTAAAAATGCTCTGATCAAACAGTACGAAAAATTGTTTGAGATGGAAGGAATTCGATTAGAAATTAAGCCTTCTGCCTTAGATTTTATTGTTGACAAGGCAGTTGAGTTTAAATTAGGCGCTCGTGGGTTACGCTCTATATGCGAAGCCATTGTTACCGATGCAATGTTTGAATTGCCCTCAGAAGAAGGAGTTGACAAGCTTGTTATTACGAAAGATTACGCTGAGAAAAAAATCAGTAAATCGAAGTATAGCAAGCTGAAAGTAGCATAAGTAATTCTCCCGCTGATAATGAGGATTATCGCAGATTATTTTTTATGCTAAGCGCTATTATAGTTTGACATCCATTTTGTAGAAGAAGCTTCGTTCCTCAGCATTAAAAAAAAGCTAGATAGAATGAGCACTAATTCATTTGTTGAAGTGCGCTTTCTACTTCCTCCACAGGCAGTTTGCAGGTTTTGTTTTGGCAAACGTAAATCATAGTAGCACCTTTTTGCAATTTCATCTTCAGCAACTCAAGGTGTCCTTCTATTTTACCCCCAAGCATTAAGGCATTAGGCATATAGTGAGTAGCCATTTCTTTTCTAATTTGCTCTGCGTCCTTGCCAACAATAGCCAC